>NZ_BAML01000001.1 GCF_000615845.1 Ligilactobacillus hayakitensis DSM 18933 = JCM 14209 | reverse complement strand
CCTATAATTAAATTTTAGTTTACCATCTCAACCATATATCATATAATGAAATTAACTTACTAAAGGGAGTTAGAAAATGGTAAATCTAAAAACATACCTTCTAAAAAGATTAGATAAAATCAGTCTTGGTATTTTGATATTGCTTCTATCTTTTATCCTTTGTTTTAAAACTGTATCTTTTATGAGTAAAGAAGTAATCGTTAGTCGTTTTGCTAATTTATACCCAAGCGCTTCATTAGAGGAACATAAATTAAGCACCCTTAAACAAGGCGATCGCGTTAAAGTTTTAGATACAAAATTTCATTTTAAACAAGTTAAAACTGATCAAGGCCAAATTGGTTGGGTTGGAGATTGGAATTTTAAAAATCAAAATAACATTACCAGCCTTTCTAACGCTACCATCGTAATAGATCCTGGCCATGGAGGAAACGATGCCGGCGCCTTATCAATTGAAGGAAAAGAAGAGAAAAAATATACTCTTAAATACGCCAAAGAATTAGAACAAAAACTAAAAAAAGCTGGTGCTAACGTATATATGACTCGTACCCAAGATAAGTATGTCGGGTTGAAACCAAGACCTACATTAGGTGAAAAAAAACACGCGGATGCTTTTATTAGTATTCATTTTGATTCTTCACCTGATGAAAACATTGCTTCTGGTTACACTACATATTACTACCATAAAAAAACATCTTTAAAATTAGCAAACAGTATCAATTCGCAATTTAAATATCTTGGAATCAAAAACCGTGGCGTCGAATTTGGCGACTTTTTAGTAATTAGGGAAAATAAAATTCCCGCTGTCTTACTTGAAATGGGTTACATCAATTCAGAGCGTGATTTTGATCAAATTCCATCGCAGGAATACATTAATAATGTGACAACTGATATTGTTAAAGGATTAAAAAACTATTTTAAATCCAACTAATAATTCATACGCATGATTTAATAGCAAATATATAAAAACTATCTATATATCCACAGCAAAAACAAACGTGCTAGCAATCAAGGGTAAATCCCGATTGCCAGCACGTTTATTTTTTATAATTTATTTAATAGCGCTCTATAATTTGCTATTTGAAGTTCTGGATTTGATGAGGCATCCACTATATTGTCTGGATCAAATAATATTCCAGCAATCTGTGCATTATGTCCTGCTTGAATATCCAGATTTCTATCGCCTATCATGACCGCTTTTTTTCGATTAACCTGATTCTTTTCGATTAAATAATTTAGCGATTCAGGATTGGGTTTCCTAGGAAATTTATTTTTTGCTGTTACGTAATCTGTAAAATATTTATCTATTTTGTCTCGTTTTAAAATTTTCATAGAACTTTCATCACGATGGGTCAATAAAAAATTTCTCCCACCATTTTTTACAATTTTTTCTAATAAAATTTCGACATTTTCAAATGAAGATACCCTATCCAACAATTGAGCATCTTCTTCATCGAAATGTCTCCTTAAGACTTTTTTATCAAGTTTAGTATCTTTACTATACCAATTGATTGCCTCTCCAACAGAATATCTACGCATGATTTCATAGACCTCTTTTTTATCAACTTTAATTTGATTATCCCCAAAAACTTTTACAAAAGCTTCAACCATTGTTGGATAAGTATCAAATAAGGTTCCATCGAAATCCCAAAAATAATCTTCATATATCATTGCTAAGCCTCATCTGTATCATACATAATCGTAACCGGTCCATCATTTACCAGCTCAACTTTCATATCTGCCCCAAATTCACCAGTTTGTACTTCAATATTATTTTTACGTAACTCGTCATTAAATAATTCATAATTTTGATTAGCTTCGGCAGGATTTTGTGCTTCAGAAAAACTTGGTCGATTACCTTTTTTTGTTTTAGCGTATAACGTAAATTGAGATATTGATAAAATTTTCCCTTTTACCTGAGAAACATTCAAATTCATCTTTCCATCTTCATCACTAAATATACGGGCATTAAGAATCTTCCGGACCATATATTGAATTTCTTCAATTCCATCGCCTTCCTTAAAGCCAACAAATAATAGTAATCCTTCTTTTATTTGGCCTAAAATTTCACCTTCAACTTTTACATTCGCATTATTTACTCTTTGAACTAAAACTCGCATCTCACACCTCTAATGAATTGGACGCTTCACTACGTAAACATCCGGAATATTTTTAATTCTATCCACAATTATTTGTAAGTGTTCCAAATCTTTAACACCTAAAGTGGCAGAGATTGTCACCATCTTATCATGATCAACTCTACCATTAACAGATTTCAAAGTTTTTGTATTATTATTAATTACTTGAAGAACATCATTCAAAAGTCCTTCTCGATTATATCCTTGAATTTCTAATTCGGCATCATAAAAGGTTTTACTTTCTGCTAATGTGTTCCATGTTACATTAATAATCCGTGCCCCTTGTTTTTCAACAGCTCGCACATTTGGACAATCAACCCGGTGAACTGATACCCCTCTACCTTTGGTGATATATCCTACTATCTCATCACCTGGAATTGGATTACAACAATGACTCAAGCGTACAAGTAAGTTGTCAATCCCCTCAATCAAAACACCATCATCATGATTCATTTTTTTATTTGGGGAATCATTTGTAATTTCTTGCCCTTCTTCTAATAAGGCTTTTTCTTCTTGTCTCTTTTTGTCTGCATCTTCTTTTTGTCTTATGTCAGCCGTCAACAAGTTGACTACTCCAATTGGTGTAATATCGCCTGAACCAATCATTGCATATAAATCTTTGGAAGTTTTGATTTGTTTTTTCTCTAAAACTTTGTCCATATTAGCTGCAATAATTTCTTTTGGTGAATAACCCGCATTAATAATTCCTTGATTGATTGCTTCTTGGCCTTTTTCAACATTTTCACTTCGATCACGTTGTTTAAAGAAATGCTTAATTTTATTTCTAGCTTTATTTGAGTGGACTAAATCTAACCAATCCTGACTTGGACCTGCTGAATTTTGTGATGTCATAATATCAACAATATCCCCATTTTTCAATTGATAATCAAGTGGTTGGATATTCCCGTTAACTTTTGCCCCCGTAGTCTTATTGCCGATTTCTGTGTGAATTGTATATGCTAAATCTAATGGTCCGGATCCTTTTGGAAGCTCAAAAACATCCCCCTTAGGCGTAAATACATATACGCGATCACTGAATAAGTCACCTTTGACACTTTCCATAAATTCAGATGCATCAGTAGATTCCTTTTGTAATTCAATGATTTCTTTAAAAAGATTTAATTTTGTTCCAGTTGTTGTTTGAGGAACTGCTTCTTTTCGACCTTCTTTATAAGCCCAGTGGGCTGCAATCCCATACTCTGCAACTTGATGCATTTCTTCTGTTCGAATTTGAACTTCAAATGGTCTTCCGTTAGGTCCAATCAAAGTTGTATGTAAAGATTGATACATATTTGCTTTTGGCATAGCTATATAATCTTTAAATCTCCCTGGCATCGGTGTCCAGCATGTATGAATTGCTCCTAAAACAGCATAACAATCCTTAATTGTCTTCACAATTACTCGCACTGCAGATAAATCATAAATTTGACTGAACTGTTTATGTTGATCTTTCATTTTACGATATATAGAGTAGATGTGCTTAGGTCGACCATAAATATCATACTCTAAATTTAAATCTGCGATTGCTTTTTTTATTTCGCTAATAACTTTTTCAATATCAGATAAACGTTCTTGGCGTTTTGAGTTCATCAAATGAACAATACGATAATATTGTTGTGGGTTTAAATATCTAAGTGATAAATCTTGTAACTCCCATTTAATTGTACTAATCCCTAAACGATCAGCTAATGGAGCATATATTTCTAAAGTTTCGTTGGAAATCCGTCGTTGTTTATCCGGTCTCAAATGAGTCAAAGTTCGCATATTATGTAACCGGTCGGCTAATTTTACAATAATAACACGTAAATCTTTTGACATTGCCAAAAGCAACTTACGATGATTTTCAGCTAATTGTTCTTGGTGCGACTTATACTTAATTTTGCTTAATTTTGTAACCCCATCTACAATTATTTCAATATCTTGGCCAAATACTTCACCGATATCCCCTAATGTAATTTCAGTATCTTCAACTACATCATGTAAAAAACCCGCACTTACGGTTTCTGGATCCATTTTTAATTCTGCTAAAATACCTGCTACTTGAATTGGGTGAATAATATATGGTTCGCCCGATTTCCTTATCTGTTCACGATGTACATACGATGCAAATTCACATGCTTTCTTAACAATTGCAACATGTTCTTCATTCATGTAACTAGCACACATATCGATAACATCTTGAGCTGTCCAATTTGTTTGTTTTTCCATAAAATCACCTCAATAATTACACGAAAAAATTATATTATTTATATTTTACACTAACTTAATTCCTTTGCAAACGAAATACTTGAAAGTAAGTATAATGGAGCTGTCTCGGCTCTCATAATTCTGGGTCCTAATCCAGCTAATTTGCAATCTTTTTGCAATAACATCTGAATTTCATTTGGAGATATTCCGCCTTCCGGTCCAAAAATAGCAATCATATTTTCTATCTTTCCATTTAAAATTTGGTATAAAGTTGACTTTTCTCCTTGTTTTGCCGATTCTTCATAAGCTACTAGCTTTGTATCATATTTTGAAAAATCAATACTACTTAATTTTGAAGCATACTCAACTTCTGGTATGAAATTTCTATGTGATTGTTCAGATGCACTTTGCGCGACTTTTGATAATCGTTCAATTTTCTTTTTTTGTCTTTTCTCATCCCACTTGGCAACAGAATAATCTCCATTAAAAAAGATAATCTTCTTTACACCCATTTCAGTTGCTTTTTGAACAATAAACTCTGCTTTATCTCCTTTTGAGATTCCACATGCAATCGTCACATCTATCGGTAACTCAACATTCTTAGTTATTTCCTTTACTTTTCGAGCCGTTGCTGTATTATTTTCAACCAAAACAAGCTCCATTAAAAACACGCTTTGATTATTATCAACAAGCTCAAATTCATCGCCTTCAGACATTCGCATTACCTTAATTGCGTGTTTGTACATTTCTTTAGGTAGGCTATACTCATCATTAATTGTTTCTTTTGCAAAATATCTTTGCATTATTCTTCACCTACATTTGGTTTATGGGCAACAATTGAAAACCAATCTTTCTTATTTAAGATTTCATCGATAATAAAACCTGCAGTTTGCAATTGTTCTAAAATCTTGTCTTTTTTATCAACAATGATACCTGAAGTGATAAATAAACCGCCATCTTTTAATGTTTGTTTAGCTTGCGGTATTAATAATTCAATCACTTCAGCCAATATATTAGCAACAATTACATCGACTTTTTTATCAATTCCATTTAAAAGATCGTTAGCTGCAATATGAACGTCTTTACTAATCGGATTTAAATCTAAATTTTCTTTTGCAGCACTAACTGCGTCGTCATCAATATCATACGCATAGATATCTCCGGCACCAAAATATTTAGCTGCGATACTTAAAACACCAGACCCAGTCCCAACGTCAATTAAGCTTTCATCACCTCGAATATACGATTCAAGGGCTTGAAGTGCTAATAATGTTGTTGGGTGCGTTCCTGTTCCAAAGGCTCGGCCTGGATCAAGTCGAATAATTTTTTCATCTTTTTGTCTAGGCGTATATTCCTCCCAACTAGGAACAATCGTTAAATATCTTGTTATTCTAACTGGATGATAATATTTTTTCCAAACATCCACCCAAGTATCATTGCCCATATTGGTTACTTTAACTTTTCCTTGACCAACAGTTAAACCAAATTTTTCTAAATTTTTAATTTTAACTTCAAGTTCTGGAATTAATTCCATCAACGGAAAATTATCGGGAAAATAAGTTATAATATCAACATTATCCAGCCCTTTAGAGTCATCTATTTGAACGCCACCAGCTCCATTTTCCATTAAAATATTTATGCTTGCGTCCACCGCTTCATTATTAACGGTAATTACCAATTCGTTCCACTCCATTAACATTACCTCCTAAAATTTTGGATATTTAATCTCGCTATCATTATCACCTATTCGCATTTTTTTGTCGTTGGATACTTTGCATATAAGTTTCATTTGACCATTTAAGATTAAAGAAACTTTGCGTATCATCTGTCAAAAAATCCAATAAATCTGATTGTCCTTCATCAAGAATAGTTTGAAGATAATCAATAAAGCCTTCACCTTCACTTAATTTCCAACCTTTTTTTCCATTAAATGGTAAAAGTGCTAAATAATCTTCTTGATTGACATTTAATTGCTTAGTGCCATCATAAAGTAAAATCGCATCAGCAAAAGAAATAATTTC
Organism: Ligilactobacillus hayakitensis DSM 18933 = JCM 14209; assembly: GCF_000615845.1. Lineage (GTDB taxonomy): Bacteria > Bacillota > Bacilli > Lactobacillales > Lactobacillaceae > Ligilactobacillus > Ligilactobacillus hayakitensis. The sequence goes on along the minus strand of NZ_BAML01000001.1, from coordinate 117,568 downwards.
ATTTTCTGATTCTACTCCATTTATATCACTAATTTTGGTATTTTCACTATTTTGGGCGTAAAAGACCATTTCTATTTCAATATTTCGAGTTTTTTTATCCCAATTAATATTAATGTCGCCATCAAAATTTAATTTATCGATTTTTTGATCTAAATAATCTAATATATCTTTATATTTCATAATATTTCCTCTACTATATAATACTTACTACAATAATACCGTATTAACTTTATAATTTACAACCCGCTTTGAAAAACATCTACATAAACTCTCTTTCTCTTATTATTTTTACTTTTTTTACTTTTTTAATATATTAATTTTTGCTAAACTAAACTTATAATATTATAAATTTTCAAGGAGTTTGATATGGCAAAATACAAAATGATTTTAGATCTTGATACCGGTATAGATGATGCACTAGCAATTGCTTACGCGCTTGCTACCCCCGAAAGTGATTTGATAGGAATTGTATCATCATACGGTAATATACTCGTCGAACAGGCTGCCCAAAATAGCCTTGATTTATTAGAGTTATTAGGTCATACAGAAGTTCCTGTTTTCAAAGGCCTTTCACATTCTTCTACAACTGAAAAGTTTGAAGTTATGAAAATTAGCCAACGAATTCATGGAGTAAACGGAATTGGTGAAGTCAAAATAAAAAAAGCCGATCGTAAAGTAGAAGAAATGAGTGGGCCTGATTTCTTTATTGAAGCCGCTCATAAATATGGTAAGGACTTACTTATAGTACCTACTGGACCACTTACAAACTTAGCAGCTGCTATAAAAAAAGACCCTGAAATTATTAACTTAATTGGAAGAGTAACAATGATGGGTGGTGCTTTAACTGTGCCAGGAAATGTTAATGCTGTTACTGAAGCAAATATTAATCAAGATCCAGAAGCTGCAGATTTTGTATTTAGAAGCGGTATTCCATTAACAATGGTCGGTTTAGACGTTACAACAAGAACACTATTAACTGTTAATGAAACAAAACAATGGCGTAAATTAAATACAGCATCTAGTTCAGCTTATGCAGATATTGTTGATTACTATATTGATGCGTATAAAGAAACTAGTCCCCACTTAGGTGGCTGTGCGCTTCATGATCCACTAGCTGTTGCTGTAGCGGTTGAACCTAGTTTAGTAAGTACTTTAAATTTAAACATGAAAGTTGATACGAAAGGCGCTTATGCCGGAAGAACAATCGGCGACGAAACTCGGATTAACGAACCTGCTTTGACAACCAAAGCAGCTGTTAATGTTGACACAGACAGATTCCTTGAAGAATTTATGGAAAAACTTATTACCCTTTTCCAAAATAATTAAGCATAAAATAAATAAACGGTCAAGTTAACTGGCCGTTTACTTATTTTATTTGGTCGTACATAGGGGGATACTTACTTGCTTGCTTTAATTGGGATTTTATTGATTTGTTTATGGCTTTTTATTACAACACTAAAATTTTTTAAAGTTTCTGATTTTTCTGAAATTAAATATGTTCATTTATTATTTGGTGAAAAAATTTGGTACAAAACAAATCGCAATATTATTTTAGCTGTAGGATTAGTTCTCTTAATTTGTTTTGGACAAATAGAGATTATTTACTATAGTTTAATTGCCTCAGTCCTATGTGCAATGGGATTATTTTTAAACTTGTTTTTATGTCGTAAAGGTAGTATGAAATTAAACATTTTATGCTCGTTTATCTGTTTAATTTTAGGGATTGGATTTTCTTATTTATTAGCTTTACTAAATTAAATTATTTACCAATTGGATATTTACCTTACCTTTAACATTAAACTTTAAGTATCAAAAAAACCTTGATGATTCATCGTTTTAAAAACGTGGTTCATCAAGGTTTTTATTTTTGAGCAAATTTGTTAATATTCACTCGAAAGTTATGGTTATTTTATCTTATTTAACGTCAATAATCTTAACAGTCATGTCTCCACCCGGTGTAGAAATTGTTACTTCTTCACCTAATTTATGACCGATTAAAGAACTTGCAATTGGTGATTCATTTGAAATTTTTCCTTCAAACGGATCTGCTTCTGCAGCACCAACAATTTGATATGTTTCAGGTTCATCATCATCTTCTTGGAAAGTTACAGTTTTACCAACAGCCACTTCATTTGCATCAATTAAATCATTATCAATGATTTCTGCATGATGTAACATATTTTCAATTTCTTTAATACGAGTTTCCATGAATGCTTGTTCATCTTTTGCTGATTCATATTCTGAGTTTTCTGATAAATCACCAAAGGAACGTGCAATTTTAATACGTTCAATGATTTCTGCTCGTTTTGTAGTTTTTAATTCTTCTAATTCTTGTTCTAATTTTTCTTTACCTTCCAATGTCATTGGAAATGTTTTTTCATCTGCCATTATAATTACCTCTATTAATTACTATTTTTTATTATTGCGTAAAATATCTCTAACTTTTGTAACCAACAAGTCAATTGCCACTTGATTTTGACCACCTTCTGGCACAATAATATCTGCATAACGTTTTGTTGGTTCAATAAATTGATGATACATTGGTTTAACTGTTGCTAAATATTGATCAATTACTGATTGTAATGAACGTCCACGTTCTTCCATATCACGTTGGATACGTCTAATGATACGAATATCATCATCTGTATCAACAAAAATCTTAATATCCATCAAATCTCGTAATCTAGGATCATTTAAAACCATAATTCCTTCTAAAATGATAACTTCTTTTGGTTCAACTGTTACAGTTTCTTGACTACGAGTATGTTGTTTATAATCATAAATTGGTTTTTCAATTGATTTCCAATTTAAAAGTTCGTTGATTTGACTTACTAATAAGTCAGTATCAAAAGCATTAGGATGATCATAGTTTGTTTTTACTCGTTCTTCAAAACTAACATTTGATTGATCATTGTAATATGAATCTTCTTCAATCATTAATAATGAATGCCCTTTTAATTGTTCAAAGATTGCGCGGCTAACCGTTGTCTTTCCTGAACCTGATCCACCTGTTACTCCGATAATAATTGGTTTCTTTTTATTGTTTGATACAGTCATTACACTTTCTCCTTTACCCTACTTTTCGTAGCCATTTACTTTTTGTAATTTATCAACATTTTCATTATGTTTATCCAAATCTTTAGTAAAGTATACTTTTTTTGATTTGATATTTGCAACGAAGTACAAATACCCTTTATCTCTATCTTCTGGATTTAATACTGCTTGAACTGAGTCAATACTTGGACTATCAAATGGTCCAGGTCCAAGTCCCTTATTCTTATAAAGATTATATGGAGAATCGACCTTTAAATCATCATATGATACCGTAGATTTATTATTCTTTAATGCATAATGAATTGCGACGTCAGATTGCATTGGCATTTGTTTATCCAAACGGTTCAAAAATACCCCTGCGATTTTTCGACGGTCTTTTTCAGAACCATACTCTTTTTCAACAAGTGACGCTAACGTCATTAACTTTTGCATTGAATATCCTTTTTTTTCAATTTGATCATAGTATGGTGTCATTTCCATATCCATCTTACTTACCATTTGTTCAACCAATTGCTTCAAATCCTCATTAGCATTTAAAGCGTAAGTTGCCGGATATAAGTATCCTTCTAATTTATATCTTGTATTCTTTGCTTTTTTTGCGGAACTAAGTAACTTAGGATATTTTTTGGCAAGTTGATTAACAAATTGGTCATCATTGATTAAATCTAAAAATTCTTTTTTAGAAAATTTTGTATTTTTTTGAATTTCATCAGCAATTTGATCAATATTTGCACCTTCTCGAACTACAATATTTCCTTTTACATTTGGCAACACTGTTTGTCCCGATTGAAGTTTATCAATTATTTGTCTAGGAGACATTTTAGGACTCAACATGTAATTTCCTGCTTTAAATTCCCCAGACTTATTAGCTAAACGATTAAATACAAATTTACTTTTTATCAATTTGTTGTCATCTAAAATTTGGCTAATTTGTTGCTTAGAACTTCCCATTGGAATTTTTACTGTAATTTGTTTATTCGAAGAGGAATTGACTGGTTTAAGTGCAGATTGGTAATAATAAACACCATATCCACCTATCAGTATGGCTATCAACACAAAGAACATAAAAATTTTCAATCCGATATTCGTTTTATTTTTACTTTTTTGGGTTCTCTGAGCTCTTCTCAAGGTTTCGTTTTTGTCTTGCAAAATACTCCCTCCTTAAAAATTCATTCCAATATTCAATTATACAAGATAACTGTTTAATTTTCATCAAGATATTAAAAAAACAGGCAAAATATGCCTGTTTTTTTCTTATCTTACTTTTGCATCGAATTGTTCATTCAATTTGCTTACAATCTTATCGAATGATTGATTTACTTCTTCATCAGTTAAAGTGCGTTGAGAATTTGAGTATGTTAAAGTATATGCCAATGATTTAAAGCCTAAATCAATTTTATCGCCTTGATATAAATCAAACAATTTAACATCCTTCAAATTAGCGCCCCCATTAACGCTAATTGTCTTCACTATCTCTGCATTTTCAACCTTTTTATCTACTAACAATGCGATATCTCTCTTAATTTCTGGGAATTTAGAAACTGGAGTATAAACTGCTTGTTCTTTTGGTAAATCTGTAATTTTTTGTAAATCAAGTTCAAATACGTATGTTCTATCAATTCCTAATTCCTTTGATAACATCGGATGAACCTCACCAACAAATCCAATATATTGATCTTGATCACCTACGTAAATATCAGCTGTACGTCCGGGATGCATATCATCATGTGTTTGACTAGCAACATATAAAACATCAGTAGTCACACCTAATTTATTAAGCAAGTTTTCAACGATGCCTTTGATAGTGTAAAAATCAACTGGTTGCTTAGCAGTGTTCCAGGCGCTTTCATTAGTTAATCCCATCATTGCTCCAGCAACATGTGTTACTTCATGAGGGCGAATTTCTTTTCCATCACCTAAAAATACTTTTCCAACTTCATAAAGTGCAACATCATTGACTTTACGAGCTTTGTTATAAGCTATATCATCTAACAAACCGGAAATAATATTCATACGAGCAGTTGTTCGATCAGAACTCATTGGAAAATCTAATTTTGTTGGAACAGCATCAGCTAATAAGAATCTTTTTGCTTTTTGTTCAGTTGTTAACCCATATGACACTGCTTGTGATAATCCAGATGCTTCTAAAATTTCACGTGTTTGTCGTTCAATTTTTTGTGCCTTTGTATAATGCCCTGGTGTTGTAGCTCCATATGGTAATGAAGTTGGAATATTATCAAATCCATAAATTCGTGCAACCTCTTCAACTAAATCAGCTTCAATTGAAATATCCCATCTAAATGGGGGCACTTCAACCATTAATTCGCCATTGTTATTTTGTACATCAAAACCGAGGCGGTGGAAAATTTCAATAATTTCAACATCTGACAAATCAGTTCCTAATACTTTATTAATGTGGTTTACACTTGTTTGAATCTTTGTATTTTGGACATCATATTTTGATCCTGTTGCAATTCCACTAACTACGTTTCCTTCACCTAATTCAGCAATCATTGCTGCCGCTTTATTAAGTGCTTCTGTAATTGTTTGTCGATTTATTCCTCTTTCAAAGCGCATTGATGCATCAGAGTGAAGGTTTTCTCGGCGTGAAGTCTTTCGAATATGAATTGGTTCAAAGACTGCTGATTCAAGTAACACTGTTTGTGTTTGACCATCTACTTCTGTAGATTGACCTCCCATAATACCAGCTAGTGCAACAGGTGCATTTCCATCTGTAATTACGATGTCTTCACTTTGTAGCTCTCTTTGAACACCGTCTAATGTGGTAATTTTTTCTCCTGCATTAGCAAGACGTACTACAATATTCTTAGAATTTAACTTCTTATAATCAAATGAATGTAATGGTTGTCCGAAGTCTAATAAAATATAATTTGTAATATCAACAACATTATTTGTTGGACGAATCCCTGCATTCCAAAGACGTTTTTGAAGCCACATTGGACTTGGTTTAACTTTAACTTTATCAATTACTCGCAATTGATATATTGGTGCAATTTCTTCATCTACATTAGCTTGTACATAATCTTCTATTTTTAAAGAATTAGATTCTTCCACTTTAGTTTCTGGGAATTTGACTTCTCGATTGTACATTGCAGCAACATCGCGCGCAACTCCGCGCATACTTAACATATCCCCACGGTTAGGTGTAACATCTACTTCGATAATGTCTTCATCCATCCCTAAATATTTGTATACATCTTCTCCAGGAACTGCATCTTGTGGCAATACATAAATACCATCAGCATAAGCTTTTGGAACTACTTTTTCTTCAAAACCAATTTCTTGAAGTGAACAAATCATCCCTTCAGAAACTTCTCCACGCATCTTACTACGCTTAATCTTGTAGTTTCCGGCAATTCTTGCTCCTGATAAGGCAACAATCACATTCATATTAGCCGCAATATTAGGTGCACCACAAACGATTTGAATCAAGTCTTCTGCACCAACATCAACTTGACAAATATGTAAGTGGTCAGAATCCGGATGATCAACAACTTTAACAGTATGACCAACAACGATTTTCTTTAAGCCTTCTTCTAAGCGGTATGTACTATCAACTTCTACGGAAGTTCTTTCAATTTTTTCTGCCAAGTCTTTTGCATTTAAATCATCAACTTGAACATATTCGTTTAACCATTTTGTAGATACCTTCATTTTATACTATCCTTTCACTGAAAATTGATTTAAGAAGCGTACATCATTTAGGTAGAATTGACGAATGTCATCTACACCATATTTCAACATCGCGAATCTATCTGGTCCAAGTCCAAATGCAAATCCACCATATACTTCAGTGTCAACACCCGCCATTTTAAGAACGTTAGGATGTACCATTCCAGCACCTAAAACTTCAATCCATCCGGTATTTTTACATACTGAACATCCTTGGCCGTTACATTTGAAACAAGAAACATCAATTTCAGCAGATGGTTCTGTAAATGGAAAATAACTAGGACGCATTCTAATTTCTCGATCTTCTCCAAAAATTGTTTGTGCGATTAACTGTAAAGTTCCTTTCAAATCAGCCATTGTAATATTTTTATCAATTACTAAGCCTTCGATTTGATGGAATTGATGTGAATGTGTTGCATCATCAGTATCGCGACGATAAACTTTACCGGGAGAAATCATTTTTAATGGACCTTGAGTAAAGTCATGAATTTCCATTGTACGTGCTTGTACAGGAGAAGTTTGAGTACGCATCAATAGATTATCTGTGATGTAAAATGTATCTTGCATATCACGTGCAGGATGATCTTTTGGAAGGTTAAGCATTTCAAAATTATAATGATCTTCTTCAACTTCTGGACCATCTACGACTTGATATCCCATTCCAATAAATAACTTTTCAATTTCATCGATTACTTGAGTAATGATATGTGATTGTCCTTGTTGAACTTTTTTTCCAGGCAAAGTAACGTCAATTGTTTCTTTTTCTAGTTTTTTTGCCATTTTAATTAATTCAATTTCTTCTTTCTTTTCAGCTAAGACTTTTGTTAGTTCATCTCTAATTTCATTAGCAAATTGACCAACTTTTGGACGTTCTTGTGGCTCTAAATCCTTCATTCCTCGTAATACTTCAGTAATTGGCCCTTTCTTACCAAGAAGACTAACTCTAATTTGATTAATCGTATCAAGATTATCAGCTTTACTAATATTTTCTAAACCTTTTTCTTTTAATTCGTTAAGCTTATCTTTAAGATCCATACCAATATTCCTTTCAATTTTATTTTTAGACGAAAAAACCCCGTCCCTTTCAAGGGACGAGGTTCGCGGTACCACCCTTATTTTACCCGTCATTTATAACAATGAGAGTAACACTCATTTACCTGTAACGCGGCAAAACGTTCTACCTTTCTCTATACTCGATCCAAGTAGCAACTCGGGAAGTGAACTTCAAATATTAATTAATAGAATAATCACAGCACAATATTCTTTTCTGAAATTAATTAATAATCTACTTTTTTCCGTCAACGTTTTTAATTTATATTGTCAGTTTAACCATTTTACTAATTTTAGTCAAGTATTATTGACAATCTTCTATTGAATACCACTGATCAGACCATGTATGAATAGCTTTCATTACCTCACGTAAATCTTCTCCTTGAGAAGTAAGTTGATATAGTACTCGTGAACTATCATTTTGGCTAACTCGTTCAACTAAATTTTCAGCTTCTAATTCTTTTAGCCGTTCAACCATTACACGATCACTACATTTATCAACTTTATCAGCTAACGTTCTGAACCTTTGTGGTCCTTCCTGCAAGAGAACATCAATAATCAATCCATTCCATTTTCGTCCTAAAATGCTAAAAGTTTTTGAGAATTTAGGACATAGCGTAAACGCGTTTGCCTGCATTATTAATCCCTCCTCCATAAATTATGATTTATAATAAAAAACCTTTGTTAATTACAAAGGTTTCAACACTAACATTATTTTACACCGAATAAATACATTTTAAAAGATTAATGCTTAAAATTATATACTACGCGATCTAACATATTTATCGAGGATTGCGTCATATTTTTCTTTTAAATGTCCAAAATACTCAACTACGGCTGAATACTTATCAATAACGGTAATGATATATCCTTCTTTATATTTTGGAGGGCATAAGGTAGCTCCCCACATATGTTTAATGATAATATCTTTTTCTAATTCCGTTAGGTGCGTAATTTTTTCAGCATTTCGAACAGCTATTCTTGGATGAATCCAGCATGTGTTCCACGAGTAAATTTAGTTACACGCCAATCATAATAAAATAAATCATGTAAAATTCCTGCACGAGCTACAGCCTTTTGATTCCAACCTAAATATTTTGCAATCCGATAACTTAAATAAGAAACGGTAATAACATGTTCTAATCTAGTAGAAAAATGATGTTGAGTGTAATTTTCTAATTGTTGAACCTCTTTTGTTTGCAATAAAGGACCAACATAATTCATATACTCTTCATCAGTTTTCCAATCAAATTTCTTCATTCAAATATTTCCTCACCATATCAGTTAAAGCTATTGTTCATATCTTTCTAACTATATTCTTGCACTAGTATATGAAAAAAGCAATCTAAAAAATTTATCTTAATAAAAAAATTATTTTTTTAAAGTGAACATCAATATTCCAGCTGCAACTGCAACGTTTAATGATTCTGCTTGTCCTTTAATTGGGATATATAAATTATCTGTTGTTTTAGATAAAGCTTCTTTGCTCATCCCATTTCCTTCATTTCCCATTACAAGTCCAAAATTGTCAAATTTTCCAACTTCACTGTAATTTTTAGCCTCATCATTTAACTCACTTCCAAAAACAGGCCAACCTTTTTGGTTCATTAACTCAATTCCTTCGAGAACGTCTCCTTCAACTACTTTGATATGAAATTGACTTCCTTGCATCGAGCGTACTAATTTGGGATTATAAATGTCAGCTGAACCTTTTCCAATAAATACACCTTTAAATCCAGCTGCATCTGCCGTTCTAACCATAGTACCGATGTTTCCAGGATCTTGCACCCCATCTAACATGAGCCAAGCTCCATCATCTAACTTTAAATTTTTATTAATTTGAGGTAGTTCTAAAACTGCAAAAATCCCTTGAGGTGATGGCGTTTGAGAAATCACTTTTGCAACTTCATTGCTAATATTTACAATCTCAATTTCTTTTGGAATATTTAATTCATCAATAAAATTAAATGATTCGGCAACTAAAATTTCTAAGATTCTTTCTTTAGATTTTAATGCTTCTTTGACTAGATGTAACCCATCTAAAAGATATTTATTTTGCTTTTTTCTTTCTTTTTTTAAAGCTAATTTTTTCCAGTTCTTAACTCGTTGATTTGCAGTTGATTTAATTTCCATTTTTACCTTCCATTCGCATATAGTTTGCATTCATTTTATTTTTAAAGTAAGATACTTTATATGTAATTTTATTTAATTAAGGAGTTGTATCGGCATGAATCTTTATCGATTAGTCGTTGATGGAGCTATTACTCTAGATCCAAGCGAAAAATATATCTACTTAATTCATGTAGCTCATTCAACATACATGACATTACCTAGTAAATCTCCCGAAACTTTTAACGCTGGTCAAGTAGCAGATAATTTAATTTCAAGCTTATATTTTAATATCGATGAAAATGATGAACTTTCCGAATTATTCGTATTTTTACGCTACGATGACAGTTATGCCAAAAAAGTCACTCCTGTAAAACTTGATTTACTAGCTCATCCAAATTATTTTTCAATTAGTAAGCATCCCGTTGAAATTTTTGATTCTGAAGAAGATATAGCCGAATTTGGTCGTCCTCGTTTTGATGTAAATCCAATCCCAATTAACTATAACGTAAGCCTAACTGAATTAACCGAAGCCTTACTAGTGAGTCAGGAATATCTGGGGAACTTCCTTAATGTTCGTTGGGAGAAATTCATTTCTTCAAAATAAAAATTTTAACCTATCTTTATAATACTAAAAAACTAGGGCACATAAAAGTAACCCTAGTTTTTTGTATAAGGAGAGTACAGGATTTGAACCTGCGCGCCGTCAAAAACGGTTCGCCGGATTTCGAGTCCGGTGCATTACCACTCTGCCAACTCTCCAAATATATACTCATATAATAACAATCCAACGATATCATGTCAATTAAAATTATTTAAGTGGTAAAATTAAGTCTGGATTAATAATCACTTCGACTTCATTGCCAATTTTAAAAACATCATTAGTAGGATTATAAATTTGACAAAAATCTAAACTTCCCCGAACAAAGTTAATCGTTCCTGTCATTAATGAACCCTCAAAAATCAATTCATCAATTATTCCGTGCATTCGAATTCCAGGGAAGACAAAATCTGTTTCATCCACCACAACGTGGACATTTTCAGGCCTAATTGAAAAGTATATGTCCGCAGAATCCTTTTTTGAATACTCTATCATAATTTGAGTAGCATTTTTATCTAAAATCGGTAACGAATAACTATGTTCATCCTCTTTTTTGCCTTTAACGACATTTATTTTACCAAGCATCGCACCAACTGCAGCAGATTCTGGTTTTAAATATACTTCTTTTGTATCCCCGTATTGCTCAATAATAGAGTTATTAAAAATTGCTATTTTATCAGAAAAATTAATTGCTTCTTTTACGTTTCTAGTAAGTATTAATAATGTTAGTTCATCTTCTCTCTTTAATTTTAAAATTCCTCTTCTTAACAGCACTTTATATCTTTCTGGAATTTTATCAAAAATTTCTTCTAACACGATCACTTGCGCATTTTTGGCAATTGCCAATGCCAATTTAACTAAAATTAATTCCCCAATGTTCAGCTTTTTTATTGATTTTTCTAAAATATCATCTAACTTAAAGGCCTCAATAATAATTTCAAACTTTTTTTATTTGTTGTGGCTTGTCTTTAATTCTTTTCTTTATTTCTTTTTGTAAAGCTTTTTTTACAGATCTTTGATTTTTAACCTTTAAATCTGAAGAAATATACTCAAACAACTTTGCTTTTTTCTTAGAATTGAAATATGTAATATCTTCTTTACCTAAAAACATTTTTCCAAATTTAATCTTTTGAAATCCCATTACTACATTTTTTAGAATTTCTAGCTCATACTTTTGAGTAGCTAAAATACTTACTATTTCGCCATTGTTAATGCTTAAGGATACATTCTTTAATACATGTTCTCTACCTTTTTTTAAACTGACATTTTTTATATGCAAATCTGCCATTTTTACTCCCTCACCATTTTTTATTCCAAATAATATTATCATTTAACACTGCCTAAAACAAGTAGCATAACAGTTAAAAGAATATGGACTACTTTTAAATAAACAAATTGATAAAAAAAGTCTTAATATCATCGTTTTATAACGACGAATATTAAGACTTTTTATTTATCTATTTTAAAATGTATTAATTTAAAATTATTGTTCGTTATACCATTCAAAGTGATATGACCCTTCACGATCAGTTCTTTCGTAAGTATGTGCTCCAAAATAGTCACGTTGTGCTTGAATAATATTTGCAGGTAAATGTGCTGAACGATATTGATCATAGTAGGTAATTGCACTTTGGAATCCTGGGCAAGCAACCCCAGATTTTACGGCTAATGCAGCAATTTCACGCACGTCTGATTGGTAATTTTTAACGATGTCTTTGAAATAATCATCTAGAAGTAAGTTTTTCAAACTTGCATCTTTTTCAAAAGCATCTGTAATTTTTTGTAAGAATTGAGCGCGAATAATGCAACCTTCACGCCAAATTTTAGCTAAATCACCAAATTTTAAATTCCATTCATACTTTTCAGATGCTACTCGTAATTGTTCAAAACCTTGAGCATAGCTCATAATCTTACTAAAGTATAAAGCACGACGAATCTTTTCAACTAATTCTTTTTTATCTGCATCTCCTAATTCAAATTCAGGTTCTGGCAGAACTTGACTTGCAACAACGCGATCATCTTTCATTGCTGAAATATAACGTGCATATACTGATTCTGTAATCAATGATTGAGGCACACCCAATTCTAATGCACTTTGTGAACTCCACTTACCAGTTCCTTTATTTCCAGCACGGTCTAAAATTACATCTACGATTGGTTTGCCAGTTCCCAAATCATCTTGGCGAGTAAGAATATCAGCAGTGATATCAATTAAGTAACTACTTAATTCTCCTTCTTTCCATTCTTGGAAAACATCTGAGATTTCGTCGTTTGACATTCCTAAAACATTACGCATCAAGTTGTAACTTTCAGCAATTAATTCCATGTCACCATATTCAATCCCGTTATGAACCATTTTTACGTAGTGACCTGCGCCATTAGGACCGATGTATGTAACACATGCATCGCCATCTTCAGCTTTTGCAGCAATTTGGTTTAAAATAGGAGCTACTAAATCATAAGCTTCTTTTTGTCCACCAGGCATCAATGATGGACCTTCAAGTGCTCCCTTTTCACCACCAGAAACACCCATTCCGATGAAATTAATTCCAGAATTATCTAATTCTTCATTACGACGCATTGTATCTTCAAAATAAGTATTCCCACCATCAATTAAAACGTCACCTTTATCTAGGTGAGGTAAAAGTGACTTAATAGTTGCATCAGTTGGTGCTCCAGCTTTAACCATTAAAATAATACGGCGTGGTTTTTCTAATGATTCAACGAATTCTTCAATTGTATAACTTGGGACAAGTTTTTTATCTGGATGTTCAGCAACTACTTGTTCTGTTTTAGAACCAGTACGGTTATAAATTGCTACATCAAAGCCTCTACTTTCAATGTTTAGGGCTAAATTTTTACCCATTACTGCCATACCAACGACACCAATTTGTGGTTTGCTCATGACTATTCCTCCTAAAATTTAATATCTCAACTTTAATATTAGCAAAACCCTTTAAGTAATTAAAGGTTATTTTTTATTTATCTTTGGCTTAGACTTACCATCAACTGTTTCTTTAGTAATGATAACTTCTGAAATTTCTTTTTCATCAGGAATATCATACATAATATCTCTCATTGTTTTTTCAACAATTGATCTTAATCCACGAGCCCCTGTTTTTCTTTCAATTGCTAAACGAGCAATCTCCTTGATAGCTTCATCTTCAAAAGTTAATTCAACATTATCAAATGAAACTAACTTTTGATATTGCTTAACTAAAGCATTCTTTGGCTCTGTTAAGATTCGCACTAAATCTTCTTCTGTCAATAATTCAAGAGCAGTTAAGATTGGTAAACGACCAATAAACTCAGGAATCAAACCGAATTTTGTTAAATCTTCCGGAATGATTTGCTGCATAATACTCTTATCTGATTCTTCTGTATTTTTAGAATCAGTTCCAAAACCAATTGTTTTATCACCTTGACGATTTTTAACAATTGTTTCAATCCCATCAAAGGCTCCACCAACAATAAAAAGAATATTTGTAGTATCAACTTGAATAAACTCTTGTTGTGGATGTTTACGACCACCTTGAGGTGGAACGTTAGCAATTGTTCCTTCTAAAATCTTTAATAAAGCTTGTTGTACCCCTTCACCAGATACGTCTCGGGTAATTGATACATTTTCTGCTTTTTTGGCAATCTTATCGATTTCATCGATGTAAATGATCCCTCTTTGTGCGCGATCAACATCAAAGTTAGCATTTTGAAGAAGCTTAAGTAAGATATTTTCAACATCTTCACCAACATAACCAGCTTCTGTCAAAGTTGTTGCATCAGCTATCGCAAATGGTACATTTAAAATTTTAGCAAGATTTTGCGCTAAGAATGTTTTCCCTGATCCAGTAGGACCAATTAAACAAATATTACTCTTTTGTAATTCTGTTCCATCATCTTCTTGTTCCAAAGAAGCATTAACACGTTTATAGTGATTATAAACGGCAACCGCTAAAGTTTTCTTAGCTTCTTCTTGACCAACAACGTATTCATTTAATTTTTCAACAATTTGCCGTGGTGTAGGAACATCTGTGAATTCACCTTGTAAATCTGCTTTTGATTCAGTATCAATAATATTTTGAGCAAGTTCAACACACTCATTACAGATATACACACCAGGGCCTGAAATCATACTTTTCACTTGGCTCTCTGATTTACCACAAAAAGAACAAGTTACTTGATTTTGTCCGTCTTCATTTTCAAACATAATAATTATCACCCTATTATTAATTTATGTGTTGATTTCATTTTAACAAAGAATACTCATTAACGCTATCAATTAAGATTATCTTTTAGATATTTATAAAATAAAAAGGTTGAGATTAAAAAATCTCAACCTTTAAAAAAGAAATTAGTCTTTCTTTGCATCAAGTGTTTGCTTTGCACTATCTGCAATTTCATTAACAACTTGACGAACTGCGATATCATGCTTCAACATGTCATCTGAAAGTGCTGAACGAACAGCTGCTTCTTCCATGCCATATTGAGTTGCTAAACTCTTAATTTCTTCTTTAATTTCATCTTCAGATGGATTAATGTTTTCTGCAGCAACAATTGCTTCTAACACTAAGTTAGTCTTTACACGTTGAACTGCACCATCTTCAAATTGCTTGTGAAGATCTGCTTCAGTTGTACCTGTCAATTGGTAGTACATTTCTGCACTAATACCTTGGTTTTGCATACCAGCAAGGTAGTTATCCATTTGACGATGTACATCTTCTTCGATCATAGCTGTTGGAATTTCACCAATTTCAGCATTTTCAACAGCTTTTTCTACTGCTTCTTCTTGGATAGCTGCTTTTGCATCAGCAACTTTTTGTTCTTTCAAACGATCTTTAATTTTAGCCTTAAGTTCTTCTAATGTTGAAACTTCTTCATCAACGTCTTTAGCAAATTCATCATCTAATTCAGGTAATTCTTTTGCTTTAACTTCATGAATCTTTGTTTCGAATACAGCTTCCTTACCAGCTAAATCTTCAGCTTGGTAGTCTTCTGGGAAAGTAACTGTAACATTTACTTCTTCACCAGCTTTATGACCAACTAATTGATCTTCAAAACCAGGGATAAATTGACCTGAACCCAATTCTAATGAATGGTTTTCAGCTTTTCCACCATCAAATGGAACACCATCAATTTTACCTTCAAAATCAATAACAACTGTATCGCCGTTTTCAGCAGCTTCGTCTTCTTTAAGAACTAATTCTGCTTCTTGTTTTTGTAAACGATCTAATTCGTTTTCAATATCAGCCTTTAATACACGAGTTTGACGTTTTGTAACTTCAAGTTCCTTGTATTGACCTAGTTTTACTTCTGGTTCTACTTCTACTTTTGCAGTTAATTCCCAAGCAGCATCTGATTCCATTGAAACAACGTTAATTTCTGGTTGGCCAACAGGCTTAATATCAGCTTCCGCTACAGCTGAAGCATATGCTTCAGGTAAAATAGCATTTAAAGCATCTTGGTAAAGTGCTTCTTCGCCAAACATCTTGTTAAAGATTTGACGAGGAACCTTTCCTTTACGGAAACCAGGAACGTTTAAAGTCTTTTTAACACGTTCAAAGGCTGTATCTAAACCTTGTTTAATTTGTTCAGGAGCAATTTCGAAACTTAATGTTCCTTGATTTGCTCCGTCTTTTTTATCCCATTTTGCAGACATTTTTTTCCCTCCGATTAAATAATGTGATTTCATTATTTAGTAATTGCATACCTTATAATTTTAACGTAATCAACTAAAATTGTAAATGTTAAACTTCTAAAAATATAAAAAAAGCACAGACATAATGTCTGCGCTTAAAACTATTACGTTAGTATTAGTCGTCGATTTCTGAAACCACACCGGCACCAACTGTACGGCCACCTTCACGAACTGTGAACTTAAGACCTTTTTCGATGGCAACTGGAGCGATCAATTCAACTGTAAATGTAACGTTATCCCCAGGCATAACCATTTCTACACCTTCTGGTAATTCGATAACACCAGTAACGTCTGTTGTGTGGAAGTAGAATTGAGGACGGTAGTTTGAGAAGAATGGTGTGTGACGTCCACCTTCTTCTTTAGAAAGAACATAAACTTCACCCTTGAACTTCTTGTGTGTTTGAATTGAACCTGGCTTAGCTAAAACTTGACCACGTTCGATTTGTGTACGGTCAACACCACGAAGTAAAGCACCGATGTTGTCACCAGCTTCACCCTTGTCAAGTGTCTTACGGAACATTTCAACACCAGTAACAGTTGTCTTAAGGATTTCATCTTTAAGACCAACGATTTCAACTTCTTCACCAACTGTGATAGTACCACGGTCGATACGACCTGAAGCAACTGTACCACGACCTGTGATTGTAAATACGTCTTCAACAGGCATTAAGAATGGCTTGTCAGTTGGACGTTCTGGAGTTGGGATGTATGAATCAACTGTGTCCATTAATTCCATGATCTTAGCTTGTGCATCAGCATCGCCTTCAAGAGCTTGTAAAGCTGAACCACGGATTACAGGAATATCGTCACCAGGGAAATCGTATTCTGATAATAAGTCACGAACTTCCATTTCAACTAAGTCAAGTAATTCTTCATCATCAACTAAGTCACACTTGTTTAAGAATACAACGATGTATTCAACACCAACTTGGCGAGCAAGTAAGATGTGTTCACGTGTTTGTGGCATAGGACCATCTGTAGCAGCTACTACTAAGATAGCACCATCCATTTGAGCAGCACCAGTAATCATGTTCTTAACGTAGTCAGCGTGACCTGGAGCATCGATGTGAGCATAGTGACGAGCTTCTGTTTCATATTCAACGTGAGCAGTGTTGATTGTGATACCACGTTCACGTTCTTCTGGAGCAGCATCGATTGAAGCGTAATCTGAAGCTTCTGCTAAACCTTTTTCAGCTAAAACTTTTGTGATAGCTGCAGTTAAAGTAGTTTTCCCGTGGTCAACGTGTCCGATTGTACCGATGTTAACGTGGGGTTTTGTTCTTTCGTAATGTTCTTTTGCCATTAAAATGAACCTCCTGTAAATTTGCAAGATTACCTTTTAAATCGGAAATCTCTATTTTTTATTATACTACTTCTAAAGCAGAAATCCAAGTAGTGGTTTCCACTAAAGAAGAATTCTTTAATATTATATATAGTTTCTGAAGTTTTGTAAACAATAAAATTACTTTTTTTTACATTTTTATATTTCTAATGATCTTAGGTGATTTTCTAGCATTTGACCAAGACTAAAATCATTTTTATCTCGGTCATTAATTCCAAACCCCGGGGTCAACACTTCCAACAATTCACTTTGATTTTTAAGCATTATATCATCATAAAATATCATCATTATTTTTAAGTATATATTTTGCTCCGCATATTTTAACTTAACCGGATCATTAATACTTTCACTTAAATATTTCACTAAATTATTTGAAATTTCAATTGGATTATCTAATTTATTTGGTCTAATTTCTAATTTTTGTCCTGTAATTGAAAGAACATTTATCAAATTTGTTTCATGCAATTTTTCCAATTCAAAAATTATCATTCCTTTAACAAGCGGGTGGACATCGTTATCCACTAATGCGATTTGAACATTTTCATAAAATACGTTTTTTTCTAAGCAGTAACACTGATTAATAAATTTATATTGTTCAAGCTTTGGTAACATTCCAAGATATTTTAACTGTTTTTTTACTTGTTGATACTCTTTTGTTTGTTTTACTTCATTTTGAACCTCTAATACAAGCTTGTTAAATAAATTTGCTTCATAATCAGTCATATATTCAGCAATATCTGCCAAATATTGTTGGATTTTCAAAATTTTTCCTGCTCTAATTCCTACAGTGATATATTTTTCAAATTTTACGTTATCTTTCGTATATTCTTCAATATATTCCTGCATCGTTTCAAAAGCCTCTTGATTTTTTTTTTGCAGCATATAGCAAGTTGACAACATATTATTTACTTTAAAGGTTCTTTTCCTTAAATATTCGTTCTCTAAAATTTCTTGCGCTTCCCCAAACATTTTATTTTCCAATAGTAACTGTGCTTTTTCTAGATTATTTTTTTCTACCATTTAAATTCCTCCTTCCTGAATTATAAAATTCATACAAAAAAGAGGGATTAAACCCTCCCTCTTTTCAAATAAGATATCTACTTATTTTGTTTTTTATTTTTACCTTTTTTCTTATTACCAAAAGAATTTTGATTAATTTCCATTATTACAGGTAAAATAACCGGATGTCTCTTTGTTTGTTCATATAAGAAGTTATTCAAATTATCTCGTACGTCTTGTTTTAATTGACTCCAGTCAAACTCTTTATTATCTAAGTCTTTTTGAACAATCTTGGTGACCATCTCTTTACTTTCAGAGATTAAATCCCTACTTGTTTTCACATAAACAAAGCCTCGTGATGTAATTTGCGGTACATCCACAATTTTTTTCTTCTTACGATCAATTGTTACTACAACAATAAAGATTCCATCTTCTGATAAAATTTTGCGATCGCGCAAAACAATATTACCAATATCTCCGACACCTGAACCATCAATCATTGTATTCCCAGCTTGAACTGATGATGCTACTAACATCTTATTCTTTTTATATTCTAAAACATCCCCTCGTTTTAAAATAAAAATATTTTCTGCAGGCATGCCTAGTTCTTCTGCTAATTCAGCATGTGCCGCTAATAAGCGATATTCGCCTTGAACAGGAACCAAATATTTAGGATTTAATAAATTCATCATTAACTGTAGGTCATTTTTACTTGCGTGACCAGAAGAATTTACTTCTTCAAAAATTGCCTTTACTTCCGCACCTGAACGATAAATCATATCTCTGGTTTTAGCAACATTTGTTTCCATCGCCAATGAAGGAGTAGTAGTGATATAAACTAAATCCCCCTCATGAAGATTTACCTTATCATGTCGTCCAACTGCCATTTTTTGTAATGACTTCAACGGTTCTCCTGAACGTCCTGTTTCTAAGACGATGATTTCATCATCATCATACTTATCAATATCTTTAACAGGTATCAATAAATCATCACTTGGTAAATGTAATTTATCTAATTTCATCGCTGTTCGAACGACTTTTTCAACATCATGACCAGTCAATGCCACCTTACGATTGTTTGCTTGGGCGGCGTTTAAAATTTGTTGAACCCGTAAAATATTAGAAGCTACACAAGCTACAATTATTCTACCCTTACGATACTCAAACGCTTCATTTATTGAATCAAAAATAACCCGTTCATTAACAGTTTCAGCCGGATTTTCAGCATTGCTAGATTCACTTAGTAATGCTAAGACTCCTTCTCGGCCAATTTCTGTCAAGCGTGCATAATCAGTTCTATATCCTGGAGCTGCTGTTTGATCAAACTTAAAATCACCAGTATAAACAATATTTCCTTGTTCAGTTTTAACAACAATTCCTAATGATTCTGGAATTGAATGTGTTGTTTTAAAAAACGAAATAATTGCATTTTTAAAGTCAATTTCAGTTTTATCATTTATAACATGAAAATCATTAAAATTTCTTGATGCTTCTTCGCCCTCACACGCAATTTTAGCTAATTCAATCGTTAATTCTGAACCGAATACCGGAACTTTTAAATCACCAGTCAAGTATGGTAATGCTCCAATTGCATCAGCATGACCATGAGTCAAAAATACTCCGGCAATTTTTTTAGCATTTTCTTTTAGGTAAGTAAAATCAGGAATTACATAATCAATTCCTAACAATTCATTTTCAGGATACTTTAATCCCGCATCAAGAACGAATATCTCATCGTTCACTTCAACGGCATACATGTTTTTAGCATTTTCATATACACCGCCAAGAGGGATAATCTTAATATCTGTCATCATTTCACCTCAACACTACATTTCTAATTTTTTGATAATTTCACTGTATTCATTCCCATTAAGAGTTACAATTGGCAAGCGGCATCCACCTACTTTAATTCCTAAATCATTTAATCCTGCCTTTACTGGACTAGGAGAAGGTTTTGAAAATAAAGTATCCACCTTTGGAGTTAAAGTACGCATCACTTGTCCAGCTTTTTTAATATCTCCATCTTTCAACAATTGATACATTGTACTAATATCATTTCCAAATAAATGACTAGCAACTGAAATAATTCCTTGTGCACCGACTACTTTTGCAGCTAATGCTTGAGCATCTTCACCTGAATATACTAAAAAGTCGTCACCTGTATTTTCAACTAACTTAGCGATATTTTCAATGCCTGTACAATCTTTAATCCCTACAATATTATCATGCTTTGATAACTCAATTACAGTTTCAACATTCATTTCTACTCCAGTTCTTCCTGGGATATTATAAATGAAAATTGGGAGATTTACGTTATCAGCAACCGTTCTAAAATGAGCTAACATCCCATTTTGATCTGGTTTATTATAGTATGGTACTACTACCAAGGCAGCATCAACACCTTTAATTTGAGCAACCTCATTGGTGTATTCAATGGTTTGCTTGGTGTTATTTGATCCAGTACCAACCATAACTGGAATTCGACCATCAACAAATTCAACTGCATCCTTTATCAAATCAATTTTTTCATCGTGAGTTAAGGTCGGAGCTTCTCCAGTTGTTCCAGAAACTAATAACCCTTCACTCCCTGAATTAATTAAATGTTCAATTAACGTCTTAAGTCTTACTTTACTATAATTTCCATCTTCATCAAAAGGTGTAACCATCGCAGTAACAATTTTTGATTCGCTAAAATCCATGTTAATACCTCATTTTCCATTATAAATAATCTCATATTTCATTATACCATTTTAAAAATACTAAAAAAAGAGTCAACGATAAACGCTGACTCTTTAAATCGTATGCAATTACTTGTTTAATTTGAATGACGCGTATTAACGACGTAAACCTAAACTCTTAACAAGTTCACGGTAACGTTGAACGTCAGTATTACGTAAGTATGCAAGAAGGTTACGACGGTGACCAATCTTCTTCATTAAACCACGGTATGAAGCGAAGTCCTTCTTGTGTTCCTTGATGTGTGCGTTAAGTTCATTAATGTCAGCTGTTAAAACTGCAATTTGAACTTCAGCAGAACCTGTATCCCCTTCATGACGAGCATACTTCTTCATAATTTCGTTTTTCTTTTCTTGTGAAATAGCCAATGTATTTCCCACCTTTCTTTTTGTTGCCTAAATCCGAGATAAGACGACGGTGATCCGTCAAACTCAGAAAAAGGTCTGTACTATTTTTAGTACTTAATTAGTATACAGAAATTATAACTAAAAAGCAAGTTATTTCTTGTCAAGGAATTTTTCTTGACATCTTACAATTTTTTTATTGCAAAGTAGTAGTAGCTTTAGTATAATGATTACTGTTGAAAAATTATATAGTCTTTTATAAGACTCACTTCCGGAGGTGAAAAATATGCCAATTATCAAATCTGCTATCAAACGTGTAAAAACAACTGAAAAAGCAAATGCAGCTAACTCATCACAATTAAGCAAGATGCGTACTGCAGTTAAGAAATTTGAAAAAGCTAAAACAGCTGGTGCTGAAAACGTTGAACAATTATTCAACGAAGCAGTTTCTGCTATCGACAAAGCACAATCTAAAGGCTTAATCAAAGCTAACAAAGCTGCTCGTGACAAATCACGTATGGCTGCTCGTTTAGCTAAATAATTCATGAGATCCTTTTTAAAGGATCTTTTTTTGTATAAAAAAGAGGCGATTTTGAACATTTAGTTCTTATTGCCTCTTTATTTATTTCTCTATAAATTTAAATAAAAATAATTGGAATAATAATTCTGGATTAACATTAGCACTTTTTAGGTCCTCTTCGTTCTTTTCAAGACCTAAATATGCATGGCGGACGTCTTCATAATTAAATCTGCGTGCATTTTTCATTGCTAACTTAACTCTATAAGGATGCACTCTTAAAGCCTCAGCAATATTCCCTTGGGCATAACCATGTTTTTGGAGAATTTTAACTTGAAGTAATAATCGAAACTGACTAATCAAAATTGCATTTATCATAATTGGTTCTTCTTTTTGTTCAATTAATTCATGATATAGTTCTAAAGCAGCATCAACATTTTTTTCTAAAACAAACTCAACTAAGTCAAAAACATTTTGCTCTAATGATTTATTGACTAAATTATCAACCATTTCTAATGTAATCACTTTATCTTGGATCGCATTAATTAATAGTTTTTTCATTTCGTTCATAACTTTAGTAAAATTATTATCTGTCAAATATAAAAGCTGATCGATAGCATCTTTATCGATTTGGCATCCCTTATTTTGGCATAATTGGTTTACTTGCATTCGAATTTCATTTTCATTTAAAGGTTTAGCATCAATCATTATTGCCTTTGTTTTTAGCTGTTTTACAATTTTTTTACGTGAGTCTAATTTATCATAATTCGCTAAAATCACAAAAATTGTATCTAACGCAGGATTTGTTAGATATTCGATTAATTCGTCTACATTATGTTCGATACTATTTTTTTTAGCTTCTCCTGTTAAAAAATACGGATTATTGATCAAAACAAGTCTTTTATCCCCAAAAAAAGGTGCAGAATTAGCATCTTCCAACGCTACTGATAACGGTGTAATTTCCATATCATAAATTCCAACATTAAATTCTTTTTCTTCTTTTGGTATTTGATTAATAAAAATTTCTTTTGCTTGATCAATCTGATAATTATCACTGCCCTCTACTAAATATACATTTTTTTCTTGACTATCTCGCAAAAAATTAGTTAATTGACTGACTTTCATTACTGAATCCTTTCTCCTACATTTTTCACTTTATTTTCTCGATATATTACTTCTTTGACTCTATTTTTACTTTCAATAAATTTTACCATTCCAGTTTCAAAAGTAATGTTATAAACCACGTTATTCAAGTTAAGGGTCTCAATTGTCTCTATATTCGGATGCTGATACATATTATGATATCCTGCTGATATTATTGCCTCTTTTGGTTTAATCGTAGAAATAAAATCCGCACTCGACGATGTTTTACTTCCATGGTGTCCTACTTTTAAAACATCACATTTTAAAGCCGGATATCTCTGCAAAATTTTTAATTCATTTTCTTGATCTAAATCCCCCATGAATAAAAATTTTATCCCTTTGAAAGAATAAATTAAAACTAAAGAATCTTCATTTTCTCCTTTTCCACGTTCAAATGGATGCAGAATTTGAAGAGAATTTTGCTTTGAATAATTTTGACTAGTTATTGGAACAATTCTAGTTCGATAAAGCGTTGTTTGATTTACTTTATCAAGAAAATTATTTTCAGCTTCCATCCCACTGGGAACATAGATTTCATCAATTTTCATACCTTTAGAAAGACTTGGAAAGTTTCCAATATGATCGTCATCTTTATGAGTTAAATACAGACTATTTATCCGCGTAATTCCCTTACTATATAAATAATTTTGTATCACTCTTTGACCACTGGTTGTTTGTGTTTGTGGCTGTTGCCATTTTTTTTGCTTAAATGCCACCCGTCCACCAGTATCAATAACTGTTACATCCCTACTTCCTTTTCCTTTAATTAATGCACTATCACCCTGACCAATATCAAAAAAAGTAACTTCTTCAGGACTAAAATAATGTATCTGGAAAAAAGAAAAAAGATATATCCCTACTTGAAAAATTAATCCGAATTTTCTAAAACTATCTATTTCAAGTAAAAACATATTTAATATTAATAATACCACAACCCATAACGATGGTTTTCCAAAAGTGACTAGAAAAGGCAATTTATTAAAAAATGAAAATGATAATGAAATCAATGCTAATATATTTTCGCTAATACCTGTAAAAGGATGAATAAATATTCCTAATGCAACTGCTGGAATAATTACAAATTCAAAAACTGGGACAATGCATATCGAAAAAATTGTTGTCAATAAGTTCCATTGATATGTATGCCATAACATTAGCGGAATACTGTACCCTGTCATTTTTAAATTCAACTCTATTATATTTTTATTTTCACATAAAATTAATGCCAATGACAACAAATAGCTTAATTGCATTCCCATATTATACGCAATTAATGGATTAAATACTAAATTAATAAGCATTGTCAAAGACCACGACGTTAAAGTATCTAATTTATTTTTTAATATTAAATCCGAAAATATTGGTAACCATACCATCATTACAGCTCTTATAATACTAGACGAACTCCCCGCTAAAATTAAATAACACGGTAGAATAAATAATAAAATTACACTTGTCCAATCAGATGTAATCCTTAAGGATTGCAACAATTTCTTAATAAACTTTACTATATATTGAACATGCATCCCTGATAAACAAAAGATATAAAGTAAGCCCATATTTTTAATATTTTGATTTACTTTTTCAAAATCTTGATTTCTCATTCCAATTGTAAGCATTACTGCATAGCCTCTTAAATTGTAAGGTAACGCATTGAGATAGAGAAATATTTTTATTCTTATTATGTGGATTCTATTATTTATATTTTGAATCGGATTTTGTTTTGGGAGTTTTGAAAAGATTATTTTTTTGCATTGCAAAGTATTGTATATTTTTTTACTATAGTTTAATCTTTGAAAATTGAACTCATTTTCATTTCCTGGGCCTCGTATATTCGATACTACCCCATCGCACGATAAATAAAGAATTTGATTAATTTTAGCGAACTTTTCCTTTTCAGCTTTTGATTTTACTCTATAGCTAACCATTATATTTTGTTTTCTTTCATCCCAAAAACCAGTTAGAGTTACTAAATTTCCATTCACTTTAATATTGTCAGGATACACCTTAATATGCTGATTAGTAACTCTGATTTCGTTTCTAATGATTTTTCGTCTAATATTTTGATTTAACATAAAATAATTAGATACAATTCCTAATACGATTAATAGAATAATCAACAGAATTAAATTATTTCTGAGAGTTAAAATCCTAATAAAAATCAATAGCAGTAGTAGTAAAAATATCCATGACGAGCTAAAAAAAATATATACTAAACAAAGACAAAGAATTGACGAAAAGAAACTAATCTGTCTTATCACTCTTATATACCTCAGTTTAACTTAACTATCAAACAGTTATCTTACTAGAAAGATTGGCAAAGGTTTTATCACCAATTCCTGAAACATTTTTTAAATCATCAACTGTTTTAAATCCGCCATTATCTTCTCGATACTGAATTATCAATTCTGCCTTTTTTTCACCTATACCTGTGAGAGTTTGCAGTTCATCTTTTGAAGCCCTATTTAAATCTACCAAATCACTATCACTATTTGTGCTTTCATCTCCAATATTTGTTTTGGCTTCAGTAATTAAATCTCCTTGATAATTTTCTCCTTGTTTAGGGATATATATCATCATTTGATCACTTAAAGTATGCGCCAAATTCAATTTAGAAACATCTGCGTTTTCTTTTAATCCCCCTGCTAAATTTAACACATTCCCTAATCTTTGACTTGGTTTTACGTGATATAGTCCAGGCTTATTAACTGCCCCTTTAATATCAATATATACCTCTTTTTTATTTTGAGAAGCCTCATTCTTAAATGAACTAGTCTGGATAGAAACGCTTGAGATGACTGTCGAAGTATCTGCTAGTTCTACATTATTTTCATTTTGTTTTGAATTAAAATATGAAAATGTCAAAATAACTCCAACTGTAAAAATGATAATTTGAATTTTGTTTTCTTCCCAAAAATCCAAAACTCTTTCTTTAATTTCTTCATACTTTTCATAAAACATTGCATTAATACCTCCTCGTATTTATAAATACGAAAAAAATAAAAAAAGTAGGAAAAATCCCTACTTTTTATTTTTCTAAATATTTTAATGCATCATCAAATGATTTAACTGGTACAATTTTCATATCTGTATTAATTTCTTTGGCAGTCTTCTTAGCTTCCTCATAATTTGACATTGCTTTTGGATTAACCTTTTTTTCTGCTGCACTAACAGGATTATCCGGTGCGAAAAAGATTTTTGCATGTGCCTTGTCTGCAGAAATAACCTTCTTATCAATGCCCCCAATATCTCCTACTTTCCCATCTGCGTCAATTGTTCCGGTCCCAGCAATATTCCTACCCTTTAATATATTATTTTTTGATAATTCAGAATACATTTGTAAACTTAACATTAATCCGGCTGATGGGCCCCCAATATTTTCCATATTTGCGGAGATTTTTTTCTTTGTTTTTACTTCTGAGCGATTAGCCAAAGTAATTCCCATCCCGACACGTTTGGTCCCAGGTAACTTTATTGTTTTACCAGTTACAATATCTTTTTTCTTGCCACGTTGATATGTTATTTTTACTTTTTGGCCTTCATCAAGTTTAGCTAAAGCATTTTGATAACCTGCTGCGTTATTGTAATGTTTTCCATTAACTGCAGTTACTATATCACCCACACGTAACTTATCCTTAAAATCAGAATTGTCCATTACAGACATTACATAAATCCCTACATATTTTTGTGAAACATTATATCCCGTTTTCTTTAAAGCGACATACTTAGCTGAATTTACGGCATCTTTCATATAGTAGTCTTGAATTCGATTGAAATCTTCATCTGTACTTCCACCTGTCATTTCACCTTGAGAAACTCTATCAACATGTTTTTGAGTAAAACTCCATAAATACGAAATCGGTGTTGCTTTTAACACTTCAACATATACTAACATGAATTTTCCTTTTTTACTTTTATTTCCGTTTTGTACAGTTACGTAATTATTAATATTTTCTGCGGCACCTGGTTGTTCTAAATAAACTGGTAGCGGTAAAAAAGCCATGATTATCACACATACCAAGAAAGTTAAAGTAACTATATACCTATTTCTTTTATTCTTCAATTTAATTTCCTCTTTTTTTCAAAATCATTGTTTCAACATTTTTTGGTACTAAATCGCTTAAATCACCACCAAAAAGTGAAATCTCACGTACTAAAGTTGATGAAATAAAACTTTTATTTGGATCAGAAAATAAAATTAATGTTTCAATAGTCGAATCTAACTTTCGATTCATCAATGCAATTGACTGTTCATAAGTAAAATCAACTTCGTTTCTAACCCCTCTAATTAGCACATTACCATTTAATTTTTTAACAATATTAATTGCTAAGTCACTATCCATTAATTTAACAGTGACATTATTTAATTTAGCTATTGCACTTGAAATAAGTTCAAACTTTTCATTAGGCGTAAATAAGGATTTTTTTCCAGTATTATTAGCCACCACAACAACAACTTCATCAAATATCTTGCTAGCACGTTCAATAATATCTAAATGTCCATTTGTAATTGGATCAAAACTTCCCGGAAAAACAGCTTTCACTTTATTTGCCTCCATGATAACGATAAAAGGTTAAATGGGTAATTCCATAATCAGAAGATTTTAAAAATTGATAGTCCTCAAAATCTTCAGGTAGTCCCGCAACCTGATCTGTTTCACATACAATTAACGCCTCATTTTCTAAAAGTTCTAATTCCACTAATTCTTGCATCATTTCAACAATTTTTTGTTCTTTATAAGGTGGATCAAAAAAAACTAAATTAAATTTCAACCCTTGTTTTGATAATGCTTTAATTACTTTATTTGAATCACCTTTTTTTACTGTAAATTTTTCGGGATGTTTGGTAATCGCAATATTTTCATTAATTGTTTTAATTGCTTGATAC
Source organism: Ligilactobacillus hayakitensis DSM 18933 = JCM 14209 (assembly GCF_000615845.1). GTDB lineage: Bacteria > Bacillota > Bacilli > Lactobacillales > Lactobacillaceae > Ligilactobacillus > Ligilactobacillus hayakitensis. The sequence continues at coordinate 89,400 of NZ_BAML01000001.1, read as the reverse complement.
TGCCGATCAATTAAGACAGCATGCTCAATTCCCCTGGAGACCGCTTCGATACTTAAACCTCCACTTCCCGCAAAAAGGTCCAGCGACATTCCGCCATCAAAATATGGGCCAATAATATTAAACATCGATTCTTTTACCTTATCTGTGGTAGGACGCGTTTTCATTCCTGGCACTGCTTTTAATCTACGCCCACCATATTCACCAGCTACAATTCTCATCTTTTCACCTTCTATTTATTTTCTTCTTCATCTAATAAAGTATTTGCGGTTCCCCTAACTTCTTCAAGATCTTCAGCAATTTCATCCCTTGGAGAAAGTTCAATTTTTGTAACATATTTTAGTGCTTGCATTTTAGATAAATTTTCTGATAACACTTCTTCATCAATGTACAATAATACGTACTTCATTTTTCGAGATACATATAATATAGTTCCAAATTTACGTAACTGTTTACTTAATCGTAAATGTTTAAGATAAACATATACTCCTTTACGTTTTCGTAATTCCAAAATCTCACTTCCTTTAACATTTTCATTAATAATACCACTTTTAATTATACTGGAAAATCGAATATTTATAAAAAAAGAGGATGAGAAATTCTCAATCCCCTTTTATTTTCTAATTAATTTCATAGTCCCATTATTATCCTGTTGATTTTCATGATTCTTTTCGTATTTCACATCATTTGAAATACTCATTGCAATTCCAAGCGTAGCTGCCAATACAACCATACTAGATCCACCATACGAAACAAACGGGAACGTAACACCAGTAATCGGAAGGAACCCTACTACAGCCCCTATATTAAATAATGATTCAACTGTCAAAAAAGTACCGATTCCGTAGCATGCTAGCATTTCTGGCAATGTTCTTGAATTATATCCGACATATAAGATTCTACTAATGAGCAGCAATAACAACCCTAAAACGATTAAAATCCCAACTGCTCCCATTTCTTCAGCGAGTACTGATAAAATAAAATCAGTATGTGGTTCCGGTAAATATCCACGTTTTTGAATTCCATTTCCAATTCCTGAACCAAATATACCACCATTACTAATCGCATAAAATGAATTAACTAATTGTTTACCACTGGTCAAAACATGGCCAAAGGGATCAACCACCCCTTCGAAACGTCTATAAACATATTCGAAAAAAGTTCCTTTAAAAGGATTATCAATATATTTTAGCCCTGTAAAGATAAAATATGCAAGTGCTCCTAAACCTATCACCGACTTAACAACCGTAGTAATTTTAGGTGCTTTAACAGTTACCAGCATAACTATAATAATCGCCAGATTAATTGCAAGCCCTCCAAAATCTGGGGTAAAAAAAATAAACATCAATATACTAAGAATGTAAACATAATCTTTCTTTTTAAATTGCCACTTCGTATTGTTTATAGACGTAACCCTATTTTGAAAGATTCTTGCTATGTACAAAATAAAAAACAACTTAGCAACTTCAGCTGGTTGAATACTAAAGACCCCCTTAATACTAATCCAACCTTTAGCACCATTGATTGATTCTCCAAAGATAACCGCGTATCCTAATCCTAGGATAACAAAACACCAAAGTAACGGAACAATTATTTTACTCTCCATTATTCTTTTTAACGTATAACTTCTTGCAAAAATATTAACAATGATTATTCCTAAGATTACATAAATAATTTGTTTTTTTAAATAACTAGTGGTACTCATCCCCGCGTAAGAAAGATTTACCGAACTAGCAGAATAAACCATTAAAATTCCAATTATACAAAGTAAGAAAAAAGGAATAAAAATAAAATAATCAAAGTAGTACATTTTAGGTCTACCTTGAAATTTTAACTTTTTTAACAAGTTTGTCACCTCTTCATCTTTTTTCTAACCCTAATAGTATAACATATATCTAGGTCTTAGATTATACTTTTATAAAATAAAAAAGCTAAGGAATATAGTTTTCCTTAGCTTTCATAATTATAGTAATCCAATAACGTGACCTAAAATCCCGATAACGAAAATACCAATAATAATTAAAATTGGAGAAACGTTCTTCTTTAATAGCCACATGCATAAGAATGTTAATAGTAATGCTACTAAACCTGGAATCAATTGATCAAGGTTTTGTTGTAACGTTGTAACTTTAGTAGAAGTTAAAGACAATCCTTTTCCCATATTCCATTGTTCTAAGGCTTGTTGGATTCCTTTACCACCTGATGGTAATTTATCCCATTCAATATATCCACCTTTTTGAACTGGTGTCCTTGAAACAACTGGGGTGAATTTGATTGATACCCATCTTTCAATTAAGGCACCTAAAACAAACATCCCCATCATTGAAGCACCACGTGTAACCTTTTGCAAGAGTCCACCTGAAACATCTTCAGTAATCTTTGATCCTGCTTTATATCCAAATTCTTGTGTATACCATTGGAAGGCAATACGCATTACATTCCACAAAACAAAGAATAAGATAGGACCCATTATATTTCCAGCAATAGCTAATGAAGCCCCTAAAGCACCAATAATAGGACGTGCTGTAAACCAAAATACTGGATCACCAACACCAGCTAAAGGACCCATCATCCCAACTTTCACACCAGAAATAGCTGCATCTTCAACTTCAACACCGTTTGCTTTTTCTTCTTCAAGTGCAAGTGTTACCCCTAAAATTGGTGATGCTACGTATGGGTGTGTATTAAAGAATTCAAGGTGACGCTTTAAAGCAGCTGCTTGGTCTTCTTTAGTTGTATATAAACGCTTGATAGCTGGAATCATTGCATATACCCAACCACCATTTTGCATACGTTCATAGTTCCAAGATCCTTGAAGGAAGGTTGAACGCCATGCAACGCTAAGACGATCTTTCTTTGTTAAATTAACTTTATTTTCGACCATTTTAATTTCCTCCTTCAATTTTAGTAATCATCTAAAATGTCGCCAAGTGGATCTCCTGTATTTGAACCACCTTTTGAGTTATTTCCATTACCGCCGTTACCTTCAAGGTTTAAGTAAATTAAGGCAAATGCTAAACCTAATGTACCTAAAGCAATCAAAGTAAATTCTGAAACAGCAGCTAATACAAAACCGATAGCAAAGAATGGCCATACTTCACGAGTTGCCATCATATTAATAACCATAGCATAACCTACAGCAACAACCATTCCCCCACCGATTGTCATTCCGTCTGTTAACCATGCTGGCATTGATTCAAGGAATCCTTGCACAACACTTGATGGAATAAATAGTAATAATGCAGCAGGTAATGCAATACGTAATCCTTGCAAGAATAGTGCAATTAATTGCCACATTTCAATCGCTTTAAAGTTTGCTTTTTCAGCTTCTCGGTCCATAATATGAACAATCGCAACTGAAATTGTACGTACAAGCATTGTTAAGAATAAACCGGCTACAGCTAATGGAATAGCAACAGCAATCGCTGTGTTAACACCATGAACTCCTTGACCACCTTTAACTAAAATAATTGCAGAAGCGACAGCGGCAAGCGCAGCATCGGGAGCAACAGCAGCCCCAATGTTAGCCCAACCTAAAGCGATCATTTGTAATGATCCCCCTAAAATAATTCCGGCTTCAAGGTTTCCGGTTACTAAACCAATCAATGTACATGCAATTAATGGTTGATGAAATTGGAATTGATCCAAAATACCTTCCATACCTGCAAAGAATGCTACAATAACTACTAAAATCATTGAGATAGCAGACATAGACTTATCCTCCTAAAAACTATTTTTGTTCGTTGATAAGTTGTTGAGCTTTTGACAATAACTTATCCATATCTTCACGATCACTTGATGGAACTTTACGAACGTCAAATTTAACACCAAGTTCTTTTAATTGTTTGAAAGTATCAACGTCTTTTTGATTCATTGCAAGGACTTGGTTAACATTAACCTTTCCTTCGCTATAAGCCATTGACCCAACATTCAATTCATTAATCTTTACGCCACCTTGGATTGCTTTTAAAGCATCTTCTGGAGTTTCAAAAAGAATTAAAGCTCGTGTATCCCCAAAACGTGGATCTTTTTCTACTTCAATCATTTTTTGAATTGGAACTGTATTTGCTTTTACACCAGCTGGCGCAGCTTGAGAAATCATTGTTTTTCTCAAGTTATCTTTGGCTACGTTATCAGAAACAACAATAATCCGTGTTGGATTTGTTGTCTTTGTCCAACCTGTTGCAACTTGTCCGTGTAACAAACGGGAATCGATACGTGCTAATACATATTTAATGTGTCCATCACCTAGCACTGTTCCTTCTGGAATTGAGCCAGTTGATTGGGATGTTTCTTGTGCACTCATAGAAACTGCTTCTTTAGGTTGAAGCTTTTCTGGCATAACTTTTACACCATCTTTAGCTGTTTCCACAATATGCGTTGCAATTTCTTGTGCACTTTCCATTGAAAATCTTGATGCATATGCTTCAATTACCATCGGCAAATTCATACCTGCAACAATTGCCCATTTATCTTTATGGGCTTCAACAAATTTACTTGCTTGGTTGAATGGAGTACCTCCCCAAAGATCTACTAGAAAAAGCACTTGTTCCTTATCGTCTAATGATTCAATCGCTTTTTCCATCTTAGCATAGATATCATCAGGACCTTCATCAGGTTTCAAAATAACATGAGCAACATTTTCTTGTTGTCCAAAAATCATCTCACCTGATTGAAAGATTCCATCTGCAAAGCCACCATGACTAGCTAGAATAATTCCTACCATTTATCCTACCTCCTATATAAATTTATTATTTCGTTTGCATGTGAAAAAATAAAACCTTTTCATAAATAAATAATAACTTACAATAACGCAAACTTATTAACAGGTATTATATTAGCACAAAATGATAACGCTGTCATTGTTTTTTCTAAATTTTTTTATCATATCTCTAAAAAAAAAATAACTCTGACCCGTTAAAATTTGTCACGTATTTTTTTGTTTAAATAAAAATATTTTGTCATCAAGATTATTTATTTTAAACAAAAAAGAGACTGAATCGAAATCCAATCTCTTTTCTCTAAAAATTAGGTTCTATAATATTCTGTACTGATGAGAATTTTAAAATGTATTTTAAGATTCTCATCAGTATTTTTCGGTGTAAAATTGTACAAAAAAAGAGAAGTCGACTGAACCTCGGTTTCTCTAAAAAAGGATCGACTTCTCTATGTCTAATATTATTAAATTTTTAACAGGAATTAAAGATACTCATATTATTTTGGATAAATCAAAAGATCAATACTCCGAATAAGACGATTTTAAGATTTTGAACTGTATTCAAAGTTTCGATTCTCCTTAATGTTGCCATAATTGCGGGTTTAATATGGTTAAAAATAGTAAAACTCCTCCGGTTATTATCCTTTGTTCTAGATTAGATGAAAAGCCTTTATTTATGGAAGTTCGTAAACAAAAATTCATCTGGAAGAATTGTCGTTTAACTCGTGTATTCCCTATTTCTGGTGTTGAAGAACATTGTTCTATTTCAAACAATATCAAACAACAGATTATTGTTAATTTTAAGAAAAATACATTCATGAAAGACACTGCTTTTTATTATCACAGTTCTAGTATACTATCCAAAGATATCTTGAATCTACCGCAGGTACTCTAAATATTAAGGAAAAAAAGCGCAAAAAAATAACAGCTAAGCATCTTATTCTAAAATCTACTTAACCATTATCTTTTTGAATATATTTAATTAAATTTCTTTATCAGTATTAATTGACAAAGAGCCAAAAATTATTCAGTTGCTTTTTTTGCTTTCTTTGCAGCCTTTTCACGTGCGTTTGTTTCTAAAATACGCTTACGTAAACGAATGCTTTCTGGTGTAATTTCTAATAATTCATCTTCATTTAAGAATTCAAGTGATTCTTCTAATGTTAGATGTGTAGGCTTTTTAATTGTAGCTGTTTGATCTTTGTTTGATGAACGAACGTTAGTCATGTTCTTACCTTTTGTAACGTTAACAGAAATATCGCGTTCACGTGATGATTGACCAACAATCATACCTTCATAAACTTCTGTACCTGGATCTACAAAGATTGTTCCACGGCCTTCAACACCCATAATTGCGTATGTTGTTGCTTTACCTTGATTAATTGAAACCAACGCACCGTTACGACGTCCTGGTTCCCATCCACGAATTACTGGTTTGTATTCTGAGAATGTGTGGTTCAAAATACCATACCCACGTGTCATTGATAAGAATTGTGAATCATAACCAATTAAACCACGAGTTGGTGTTGAAAATTCAAGACGTGTTTGTCCGTTATTTCCTGTTTCCATGTTCAACATTTCACCTTTACGTTGAGCCATTGAATCAATAACTGAACCAGAGTATTCATCTGGAGTATCAATAATAACACTTTCAAATGGTTCTGAAAGTACGCCATCAATATCACGGTAAATAACTTTAGGACGTGAAACTGCTAATTCAAAGCCTTCACGACGTAATGTTTCAATTAAAATTGATAAGTGTAATTCACCACGTCCTGAAACAGTCCATGCATCAGGAGATTCAGTATCTTCAACTTTTAATGATACATCTGTATGTAATTGCACTTTTAAGCGATCTTCTAATTTACGTGCTGTAACATGATCTCCTTCACGACCAACAAATGGTGAGTTATTTGTCATAAATGTCATTTGAAGTGTTGGTTCGTCAATACGTAATAAAGGTAATGCTTCAGGATGATCTGCTGGACATACAGTTTCACCAACGAAAATGTCTTCCATACCAGAAACCGCGATTAAATCTCCGGCCTTAGCTTCTTGAATTTCTAAACGTTTCAAACCAAAGAAACCAAATAACTTAGTAACACGGAAGTTCTTTTGAGTACCATCAAGTTTCATAACTGTAACTTGGTCCCCTACCTTAACTGTTCCGCGGAATACACGACCAATACCAACACGACCAACGAAATCGTTGTAATCTAGCATTGCAACTTGGAATTGTAAAGGTTCATCTGAGTTATCAATTGGTGCTGGAATAGCATCAATTACTGTATCAAAGATTGGTTTCATTGTATGTTCTTGAGCAGCTGGATCTGAGTCAAATGAACTTGTTCCATTCATTGCTGATGCATAAATAACTGGGAAATCTAATTGATCATCGTCAGCACCTAATTCAATGAATAAATCAAGTACTTCATCAACAACTTCTTCAGGACGTGCACCCGGACGGTCAATCTTGTTAATAATAACAATAGGTGTTAAGTGTTGGTCTAAAGCCTTCTTTAAAACAAAACGTGTTTGTGGCATTGTACCTTCAAACGCGTCAACAATAAGTAAAACACCATCAACCATTTTCATGATACGTTCTACTTCTCCACCAAAGTCAGCGTGTCCTGGTGTATCTAAAATGTTAATTTGTTTATCGCCATATTTAACAGCTGTATTCTTTGAAAGAATAGTGATTCCACGTTCTTTTTCGATATCATTTGAATCTAGAGCGCGGTCGCCAATTTCTGTGTGTTCGTCTAATGTATCTGATTGTTTAAGTAATTCATTAACTAATGTTGTTTTACCGTGGTCAACGTGCGCAATAATCGCAACGTTACGGATATCTTCACGTCTTTTCAAGTTTTTTCTTCCCTTCAAAATAAAAATAATTCTACAAATCTACACTATGAATTTAAGTTATCATTAATGATACTTAAAATTTCATTCTTAGTTTTCTTAGTAGATATTAATACAACTTTCGATGATAACACATCGTTCTTATTTTCGTCAATATTAACCACACTTAATCCCAGGGTATTTGCTAAGATATTTCCAGCAGCATAATCCCACGTTCGAAGTTTTGATAAATACCCTACACATTTCCCTTCCAAAACTTTGATATATTCAATTCCAGCGCTGCCGTACATTCTTAATCCACTACTTTGCGCTGCAATTTCACGGGCATTAAACTCATTTTTTAGAACAAATGGAAAACAAATTTGTACTAAGCCTTCTATTAAACTCTTATCTTGTGGTTGCTCCAATTGAATATCATTACAAAATACCTTTTTAAAAGCTGGTCCTCCCCAATATAATTCGTTTTTCATCACTTCTAAAATATATCCTAGGACTGGTTTTCCGTTATAATAAATAGCGATCATGCTAGCAAAGTCATCTTGTTGCTTAACAAAATTCATCGTTCCATCAATTGGATCTATGATAAATAGCAACCCTTCATCTTGATGTGAGATATTTTTTTTCGATTCTTCTCCTAAAATTTTAGCATCCGGATAACTTTCTTTTATTTTTGAAATATAAAATTTTTCAACTTCTTTATCAACATTAGTCACCAGGTCAGTTCTATCCGTTTTAGTTGAAACATTAATTTTATTTTTAAGACTCTTGAAGATAAAATTTTGAGCTTCACTAAACCAAGACTTCACTTTTAAATCAAGTTCTTCAAAATCTTTCATTTTTATCTATCCTTTAATAAATTTTTTATTCGTCTTTTTAATCGTTTGGATTGCTTTATAAATACTATACCCAGATACTTCATTAAATTTTTTATCCAGTTGTTTTTGATACATCTTTGCTGGTACTAATTTTAGATATTTTTCATATAAATCCATAAATTCACTTGTATCGATTCCATTTTCATAATACTTTTCTACGGCAGCGTAAAAATTACAAGCTACAATTATTTCTTCAGTATTCCAATCATCCATCAATGGATAATTATAATTTTTATTATTCATATTTCCCTCGTCCCCTACTGAATTTTCAATTATGTAAATTATATCATAAGATTATGCAATATTTTGCTTTATACTGAACAGATTTATAAAACTATGTTAAGATAAAATAAAAGCATGAAATTGGAGGTTTTAGACGTGCTCACAATGAAAGATATTATACGCGAAGGTAATCCTACATTACGCGCTCGCGCAAAAGCTGTTGAATTCCCACTCTCAGATGAAGACAAAAAATTGGCCCACGATATGATGGAGTTTCTTGAAAATAGTCAAGATGAAGAAATTGCTGAAAAATATGGCCTCCGTGCAGGTGTGGGATTGGCAGCTCCACAGCTAGACGTTTCTAAACGTATGACAGCTGTCTTAGTTCCAAATCCAGAAGAAGGACAAGCTCCTATTTTTAAAAATGTGTTAGTTAACCCAACTATTATCTCTGAATCTGTTCAAATGGTTGCACTTGGTGAAGGTGAAGGTTGTTTATCAGTTGATCGTGATATTCCTGGATATGTTCCTCGTCACGATAAAATTAAACTTCGTTGGTATGATCTCGATGGAAACATGCATATTGAACGCCTTCGAGAATATCCAGCTATCGTGGTACAACACGAAATTGACCATTTAAACGGAATTCTTTTCTTTGATCATATTAATAAAGAAAATCCTCTTTCTGCCCCTGAAGGAACAATTATTTTAGAATAACTATTTATAAAAAACAAGAGATTAGTAACCCTAATCTCTTGTTTTTTCAACTTTATTTATATCTTCTAAATAATTTATTGTTGCATCATTCATAATATAAGCAATGTCTAAATGAATATTATCATTCATCTGCCAAATATCAGAAATAACGAATGGTTCTTTATTTGAAGAATTAGTTAACTCTTTTTGTTTAACGTATTCTTCTAATTGTTTTTCGACTTCTTTTTTAAAACGACTAATATTATTTAAAGTGATTTCGTTTTTTGAATTCAAGCAAACCTTATATTCAAAGACCATAATTTCTTGACCCCAAACATCTGAAATAACCGCTTCATCCATTACTTTTGTTTTTTCATCAAGAAAATCGAACTTATCTTCTATATTTCCGATAGCTACTCTTAAGGCATCTTTAGTCAAATGATGACATTTTTGTTGGATTTCTTTTAATTTATTAATTCTTTTTTTTCGATTATAAATCAAAATAATTCCAATGATTATTAAGAATATTATCGATATTTTAATCAAAGTCATAATTTGTATCTACCTTCTATCATCTTTTAATTAAGTATATCACATTAACATAATTTTTTTCTTGAATATGACATTGTATTTCTATACTTAGCGGGTTAGATATGCTAAAATATACATAACTATTGTGCAAACAATTTATGTTCGGAAATGGTTATTTTTTGTTTATGCACTTACTAACAAAGTGTAAATATATTATAAGGAGAATCTTACATGATTTTTAAAGTTTATTATCAACCAACAAAAAAAGAAAACCCTAAACGCGAAAACACACACGTTTTATATTTTGAGGCAAAGGATGAAGTTGAAGCAAGATATCTTGTTGAACAAAACACTGAATATAATGTTGAATTCATCGAAGGTTTATCTGATGCTGCTTTAGAATATGAAAAACAAAGTGTTAATTACAAATTAACGGAGTTTAACAACTAATGAAAAAGTTGAACGTCAAAAACAACGAAACTGCTGTTTTTGCAATCGGTGGTCTCGGTGAAATCGGGAAAAACACGTATGGTATTCAGTTTCAAGATGAAATAATCGTTGTTGATGCTGGTATCAAATTTCCTGAAGACGATTTATTAGGAATTGATTATGTTATTCCTGATTATTCATACTTAATTGCAAATCAACAAAAAATAAAAGCTCTTGTGATTACTCACGGTCACGAAGATCATATCGGAGGTATCCCCTATCTTCTTCAAAAAGTTAAAGTTCCAATCTATGCTGGTCCATTAGCTTTGGCATTAATCAAGAGTAAGTTAGAAGAACATGGATTGCTTCGTTCTACTGAATTACATGAAATTAATGAAGATACAGTTTTAAAGTTTAGAAAATCTACTGTCTCATTCTTTAGAACAACGCACTCAATCCCTGACACTTTAGGGGTTGCGGTTAAAACTCCTTCAGGAACAATTGTTGCTACCGGGGATTATAAATTTGACTTGACACCTGTTACAAATCAGCCACCTAATTTACAAAAAATGGCCAAATTAGGCGAAGAAGGCGTACTATGTTTACTTTCAGATAGTACAAATGCTGAAGTACCTAATTTTACAAAGTCAGAACGTTGGGTTGGAAAGTCAATTCGCCGAATTTTTGAAAAAGTTGAAGGCCGCATTATTTTTGCAACCTTTGCTTCTAACATCTCACGTGTTCAACAAGCAACCCAAGCAGCAATTGCACGCGAACGTAAAATCGCTGTTTTTGGTAGAAGTATGGAAGCAGCAATCGTTAATGGTCGTGAATTGGGATATTTAGACATTCCTGACGAAGCACTTGTGGATGCCCGAGAAATTAATACCCTACCAGCAAATAAAGTTATGATTCTATGTACCGGTTCCCAAGGTGAGCCAATGGCTGCTTTAAGTCGCATCGCAAGTGGTACTCACCGTCAAGTTTCTATTCAACCAGGCGATACAGTGGTATTTTCAAGTTCTCCTATTCCTGGTAATACAACCAGTGTTAACAAGGTTATTAACGAATTAGAAGAAGCTGGGGCTACAGTTATTCATGGTAAAGTTAATAATATTCATGCTTCTGGTCACGGTGGTCAAGAAGAACAAAAACTTATGTTACGTTTAATGAAACCAAAGTATTTCATGCCTGTTCACGGTGAATTTAGAATGTTAAAAATTCATACCGAACTTGCTGAAAAATGTGATGTTCCTAAAGAAAATTCATTCATTCTAAAAAATGGTGATGTTTTAGCACTCACAAAAGATTCAGCTCGTTTCGCTGGTCATTTTAATGCGGGCGATGTTTATGTAGATGGTTCTGGTGTTGGAGATATTGGTAATGTTGTTTTAAGAGATCGTCGTATTTTATCAGAAGAAGGTCTGGTAGTTGTAGTTGCTACCATCGATATGAAGAAGCGCCAAATTTTGGCTGGTCCTGATTTGCTTTCTCGTGGTTTCATTTACATGCGTGAATCAGGAGACTTAATAAATAAAGGTCGCCGTCGATTATATCATACAATAAATCACGTTTTGAAAAATGAAAAAGTCACAGAAAATCAGATTAAAAACTCAATTATTTCAGACTTACAATCATTTTTATACGATCAAACAGAACGCCATCCAATGATTTTACCAATGATTATTACTGTTTAACCTAAGAAGACTTATAGTTTAAAACCTTAAGAAATCACGTTTGAACACGTTTTTCTTAAGGTTTTTTCTATGGTAATTCTTTTCAAAAATATTTTTATCTCACTCATAGTTATGATTACAATAACTTAACATTTTCATAAGAATTTCTTTACAGTTTTCTCTTGTCAAAACTTCCTATACTTAGCTATAATTATATAGTCATATTGGTTTAAATTAGAGGTGGTTTAAAATTGAAAAAGTACTTTATCGTTGTTAACAAGATGGCTCAAAAATCTAAAGCTGAAGTTATTTGGGCTACAATAAAAGACTCTTTAGATAGTCGCAACATTGATTATTTTGTTAAATATACAACCGATAATTTAAATGCTACCAAGATTACTACACGTTTTATTAAAAATTTAAGCCGAAAAGATTATGAAGATTACGTTATCATTGCTATTGGCGGTAATGGTACTCTTGTAGATACACTAAATGGCATTAAAAATGCTGGCGTTTATGACTTTCCACTCGCATTTATCCCAGTGGGATTTGATAATGCGTTTGCTAAAGGTATTGGACTTAGTTTTGATCCGTTAGTTGCGCTTGATCAAATTCTAAATACTACCTATCCAACCTACTACGATATTGGAAAATATCGTGAAGTTCTCCGTAATAAAAAAGGATATTTCTTAAATAGTTTTGGGATTGGAATGGATGCGTTTATTACAAATATTTACAACAAAAAAAAGAAACGGCGTTTTTTCAAAAAAGGGTTCCTTGCCTTTTTGACAAGTAGTATTGAAGCTTATTTTAATCAAGAAGCATTCTCTACAACATTACGCGTATCTAACTCTTACCAATTTTTTAAACGTTCTTATGTGGTAAATATCGCTAATCATCCATATTTTGAAGGAAACATTTCTCTATCTCCCTTTGCAAACGTGCGCGATCACAATCTTGATTTGATGATTATTGAAAATATGCATTTTTTACGGTACCTTATTTTTATTTTTAATCTTTATTTTAAAAAACAAATTCCTGATAAGAAATTCCACCGCTTTAAAGATAATCAAATTCATTTGATTATTCGCTCGCTTGAGTTTGTTCAAATTGATGGCGAAGAACAAGGTAGTCATTATCTAGATATATATTTTACTAGTGAAAAATATCCATTTTGGTTTGATATTAACAGCGTTCCTATTTTAAAAAGAAAATAAAAGGACTTGACAATTATGTTTTTAACTTAATTATCAAGTCCTTTTTGTATTATTCTTGTAGATAATCAAATGGTGAAATACCTTCCATTCCAATCATTGGATCAATATTTCTGTTTTCAATAGCTTCGAGTGTTAGGATTGTTTCTTTTTTATTCGATTTGGTACTTTGCTTTGAGAAACCTGTTTTAACATCGTCCTCTTTTATTTCAATTTCGTTGTCCAAATCTGATTTAGAATTTTCAGTATTATCCTTTGATATCGGTTTATCGAAAATTTCAGACATTCGCCGAATCAATCCAGTATTACGATCTAGTGAAATAATCTTTGCACACTCTTTGTATGCATCGATATCTCCCAATAAAATCAATTTTTGCTTTGCTCTTGTTAAAGCGGTATATAACAAGTTGCGCGCATACATTCTGCGATATTGGGATAGCATCGCAATAATTAATACTTTAAATTCGCTACCTTGTGATTTGTGAATTGACATACAGTAAGACAAAGTTAAATTGTCAAAGTCGTTTCGTTCAAAAGTAACTTCGTTACCATCAAAATCAACAATAATTTTAGGCGCTATTTTCTTTTTCTTGTCTTCTGTTTCAATTCCAATTATTTTTCCAATATCTCCATTAAAAATATTATTTTCTGGATCATTTACCAAATGTAAAACCCTATCTCCAACACGATAAACAATTTCTTTATGTTCTATATATTTTTTTCTACCAGTTAATGGGTTCAACAAATCTTGCATTATTTTGTTAACTTCATTAATCCCAGCCTGACCTTTATACATAGGTAAAAGAATCTGAATATCATCTTTTTTAATTCCTCTACGAATCGCTGCAGAAACTACTTGTTTTATTCCTGAACCAACCTGAGAGCTACCACAACTAATAAACGAACGATCATTTTGTTGCTGTGTAAAATCAAGAGGTAAAGTTCCTTGCTTTACATGGTGCGCCAAGTCAATAATACTGGAGCCATCCCCTTGACGATAAATCTTTTGTAACTCTAATTTATTAATCATATTGCTTTCTAATAAATCTGAAAATACTTTTCCGGGACCAACTGATGGTAATTGGTTCTTATCCCCAACGAAAATCACTTTCATATGACTTGGAATATTTTTCACTAAAGTTTCCATTATTAATGTATCCACCATCGACATTTCATCAATTATTATTAACTTCCCATTTATTTCTTTCGTTTCTTCAGGATTTTCAGTATCATGTGCATTAATCCCAAGTAATCGATGAATTGTCATTGCTGGTAATCCTGTTGCCTCTGACATTCTTTTGGCAGCTCTTCCGGTAGGTGCGGCGAGTATTATAGGAAATGGATTATCAGAATCATACTGGTTAACATCTAAAGAAATGTCGTTTAAAAAACTATATACGCCAACAATCCCATTGATAATTGTTGTCTTTCCGGTACCAGGACCACCTGTTAGAAGAAATACTGGTGAATTGATTGCATCCCTAATTGCACTTTGCTGTACTTCATCATATTCAATTCCTAATTTCTCTTCTACCTTGCTAATTGCTCGATTAAGTGACTTATCTGAATAATTCTCAGATTCCTTATCTTTAATCAATCGATATAAATTTTCAGCCGTATTGTACTCAGCAAGATAAAATCTTTTACTATAAATATTATTTTTTTCAGGTCGGATCTTATCATTTTCAGCTAATTCCATTAATTCATCAGCTATTTTCTGAGGATCAATAGGCTCTGAAATATTGTATTCAAGTAGGTCAAGTGTTTCCGTTAGTAACTTTTTTAAATCAACGTAAGTATTTCCAGACTCAAATGTCAATTTATTTAAAGTTTCAAATATTGCCCCGCGAATCCGCAATGGAGAATCAATTTCAAAATTCATTTGTCGCGCAGCTGCATCCACCTTATTAAAACTGATACCATCAATATCATAAATTAAACGATATGGATCTTCTTTGACAATTTCCATAGTTGCATCTATATATCTGCTATAAATCTTACTTGCTAATCCACTACTAAATCCTAATGCATTCAACTCAATGATAACTTGTCCTAATCCATAGTTAGACTTTAATACATTTAAAATAATATCTTTTTGTTTTTGTGTTAACTTAACCTCGTCCAACTTATCCGGATTATCATTTAAAATTTCTATCGCTTCGTTTCCAAAATGATTTACTATTTTTTCAGCTGTTTTCTTTCCAATTCCAGGAAAATTTTCCCCTGATAAATAAGCAATTAAGCCATCCTTAGTCGAAGGGATATCAATTTGGCATGATACTATCTTAAACTGTTGCCCATACTTTGCATGAAAAATTAATTCGCCTTCAAATTTATATCTTGAATCTAACTGAATTGATGGCATATCTCCTACAACAGTTATTTTCTTTTCGTGCCAATCAAAGTTGCTTTCCTTAACCGATACTTGGATGACTTTGTAGAAGCTATCTGATGCTTGGAAAAATATTGCATCAACTGATCCTTTTAAAATCTGAATGTCTTTTTGTTTATCAAATAAATCAGTTGATTCCACTTATTTTTCCTCCATTTCTTTAGCTTTCATTATAAAGCTTTCAATATCAGATAAACGTTGCATCATTTTGTGATAATATGTACTATCGATAGCTTTTACCTTGGCAAAATATCCTCTATCTGACCCGTAATTTGTTACATAAATTACGCCTAACTGAAAAAGCGCCTGTTTATTTTGATGTTGTATTTTAATAACCTTTAAAAAATATTCCTTAGCTTGATTTAATTGTCCCAATGCCATAAAAGAATCGGCAATTAACATCATTGCATCGGTATTTTTTGAATCTTTTTCAAGAACTGTAATTGCATATACTAGTGATTTTTGATAGCTTTCTAATGCAAAATATGACTGTCCAATCATTAGCATTGCATCTTTTTTTAATGCTCCCTTTATTTTAGCAAATTCTTTGATTGCCTCATTATATAATGAACTTTCATAGTATGTATTTGCTAAACCATACTCAAGTAATTCAGTTTCTTTAGTTTGATTTTTAAAAATACTCAATGCCTTTTTAAAAAGTTCTTCCGCTTGTGTTTGTGCTTTTGATTCATTTAATGCAATTCCCAAATTATAATAAGCTTGCGCGTCATATGGATTGTCATCAACAGCTTTAATTAACTTTAACATTGCATCCTCAATTTCAGATTTTGTTTTTTTATCCATAATCAACCCTTCTTTAAACAATATCAGTTACATCAAGTTTTCGCTTAAGATAATCTGTTTTATTCCATTCGAGACACTTGTATTTTTCACCATCTTTAGTACTTAATATTGTTGTACTTGTATTGGCTAATCCACCTTTTTCTCGTAATTTTTCAAGTGGAACCCCTTGTAAATAACGTATTTCCGCACACAAAGCTGCTCCATGACTTACAATTAAAATATCGGAATTTGGATAGCGATTGACTATTTCTTTAATTTTTGGGGTCATCCGTGCAAAAAGTTCTTCGAAACTTTCTCCTTCAATTCTTGATGGATCATACTTATCTGGGTGATTGCGAAAAGCATCCAATTCTTCTGGATATTTTTTTGCAACTTCAGTAAATTTCATCCCTTCCATTTTTCCCAAATTAAATTCACTAAACGCCTGATCCACTTCTAAACGTACATCATACGGTAATTTTTTTCTTATATTTTTAGCTGTTGTAAAAGCTCGTTTAATTGGACTACTGTAAATTTTTTTAAATTTATATTGGCTGAGATATTCAGCTACCTGATTAATTTCATCCAAACTTTGAGGAAGTAATGGAGAATCGCCATTTGCTCCTTGATATCTTCCCTCAAGATTCCATTCAGTTTTCCCATGACGTACAAAAAATAATCTTGTCATTTTCTTTCCACACCTTCGCAATCTAGTTTTTCTTTTATAATTATTACATAAAATTTATAATTGAAAAAGGATATTACTATGAAATTTTAAGTTATTCTCAATAATTTTAATAAAAAAAACTTGGAAAAAATCCAAGTTTTTTATTAAACATATTGTAATAATTTATCTTTTTTATATGCGAAGTCGATTGTTCCACTACCTAAACATTCAGGTCCATCATAGAATACCACTTCTTGACCTGGAGTAATTGCACGTACGGGTTCATCAAAAATCACTTCCACTTTAGTACGTTCTTCATTAAATTTAACTGTAACACCTGAATCTTTTTGGCGATATCTAAATTTAGCAGTACAATGGAACTCATCGCCACGATCAGAAATATCGTTAACAAAATTCAAACGAGAAGCTTCTAAACGATCAGCATATAAATGTTCATTGTGATATCCTTGTCCAACAATTAAAGTATTAGTTGCTAAATCTTTACCAACAACAAACCATGGTTCATTGCTCTTTCCATCTCCACCAATACCTAATCCTTTTCGTTGGCCAATTGTATAATTCATTAAACCAAAGTGTTCACCTTTAACTTCGCCATCAACAGTAACCATCTTACCTGGTTGTGCAGGTAAGAATTCACTTAAGAATTGGCTAAAGTTACGTTCACCAATAAAGCAAATACCAGTTGAGTCTTTCTTCTTAGCTGTAGCTAAACCAGCTTCTTCAGCAATACGACGCACTTCTGATTTTTCCATGCCACCAATTGGGAACATTACGCGGTCTAATTGTTCATTTGAAAGTTGACTTAAGAAGTAAGTTTGATCTTTATTTTCATCAGCCCCACGCATCAAATGAACGTTTCCATCTTCATCACGTACCACTTGAGCATAGTGCCCCATAGCAATATAGTCAGCATCAATTTCCATCGCATAATCTAAGAATGCTTTAAATTTAACTTCCTTATTGCACATAACATCAGGATTTGGAGTTCGTCCATTCTTATATTCATCTAAGAAATATGTGAATACTCGATCCCAATATTCTTTTTCAAAGTTAACAGAGTAGTATGGAATTCCAAGTTGATTTGCAACTTTAGCAACATCTTGATAATCTTCCGTTACAGTACATACTCCACTATCATTTTTGTCGTCCCAGTTCTTCATAAAAACTCCGACAACATCATAGCCTTGTTCTTTAAGTAAGTATGCTGATACTGATGAATCAACACCACCACTCATACCTACAACAACACGAATTTGACTATTGTCTTTCACAAAAAATCACCATCATTTCTTTAAATTCTGAATTCTAACGATTTGAAGGTCGTTTTTGTTCAGTACTTTTTATTATATTAATTTCTAATAATAATATCAAGTATTAGACTTCAACTAAGATTTCACGCTCAATCAAGTCATTTAAAATAAAATTAAGTTGTTCAACATTTTGATGTTCATCGTTTCCCTTAAAAATATTAACTTCACGCATCCCATTAGCAGTTAAAGTTACCATTTTAAATTTTTTCAAATCAGCTTCAACAGCTATCTTTAATTTATATCCTTGATTAAATGGTGAGTTTGGATCTAACGAGCGTTCTAATTGGAATTTTCCACCTTTTGTTTCGATAAATCCTGTATCACGTAAAGAATATTTTTTGATATTATCAGATAACTTAAACTTACGTGTATCGCCTTGCAATTGTGATTCTAAACCATATGCCATGATGCATCCCTACTTTCCACGATTTATTATTTTAACTAACTTTTCAACTAAGACATCAATTTCTTCTTGTGTATTATATACACCAAAACTAAAACGGACAGTTTCACTGACACGAGGACTATTTTTACCAAACATAGCCTTTAATACATGTGATGGTTCAAGTGAGCCTGCAGTACATGCAGAACCTGCTGCCGCTGAAACGCCTGCTAAATCAAGATTCGTAAGTAAACGATCACTTTCATATCCTTTAAACCAAACACTTAAAATTTGTGGAAGTTCCCCTTCTTCTAATAATCCATTTACTTCAAAATCAATTTGATTTTCTTTTAATTTTGTTACTAAATGTTTTTTGAGTTCCATAAATTTTTGTACATTTTCAGCTTTGATTTCAGGAGTTAAAATTTCAACTGCTTTAGCAAAACCTGCAATTGCTGGAATATTTTCTGTCCCTGCTCGACGCATTAACTCTTGGTCCCCACCTTTTACAAATGAAGGTAGGTTTATTCCATCACGCTTGTATAGAAATCCTAAAAATTTTGGTCCATTAATTTTGTGAGCTGATACAGACAACATATCAATATTCATTGTTTGAACATCAATATCTAAAACTCCGTATGCTTGAACACAATCAGTGTGGAACCATGCATTTTTATCCTTTAAAAATTCTCCAATTTGCGTAATTGGTTGATGACTTCCAACTTCATTATTACCCATCATAATTGATACTAAAATAGTATCTTCACGGACAGCTTTCTTTAAGTCATTAATATCAATTACCCCATTTTGATCAACAGGAAGATATGTGACTTCGAATCCTTGAGTTTCTAAATATTCCATTGGCTTTAAGACTGCCTCATGTTCAATCGATGTTGTAATGATGTGTCGTCCCAAATCTTTTCTTAGCAATGCTGTTTGAATAATTGCAGTATTATCTGATTCAGTTCCACCACTTGTAAAGATAATTTCATTATCATTTTTGGCATTGATTGATTGTGCAATCGTATGACGACTATTATCTAATATAAAACGTGCTTGTCGTCCATGAAAATTAACCGCTGATGCATTTCCAAATGTATTTTTCATAACATCAGTCATAGTATCAATAACTTCAGGAGCCATTGGTGTTGTTCCTGCATTATCTACATAAATATGTTTCACTTTATTCACCCTTATTTTTTAAGAAATTTAAAATCATTGCTGCAGATTTTTTACCTGCTTCTATTATAAACTCATCAAAATTGATTCCTGCATCTTCATCCCCTACGTCTGACATTGCACGAATAATTACGTATGGACGTTTAAATTGATAAGCTACTTGAGCAATTGCTGCTCCTTCCATTTCGCTACATAAAACTTCAGGATACATTGCTTTAATTTTTGCGATTTGTTCTTTTGAAGAAATAAATTGATCCCCAGTCACAATTAAACCTGGCTTTGAATTTA
Organism: Ligilactobacillus hayakitensis DSM 18933 = JCM 14209; assembly: GCF_000615845.1. Taxonomy (GTDB): domain Bacteria; phylum Bacillota; class Bacilli; order Lactobacillales; family Lactobacillaceae; genus Ligilactobacillus; species Ligilactobacillus hayakitensis. The sequence continues at coordinate 69,159 of NZ_BAML01000001.1, read as the reverse complement.
AATTTGCTTTTGTTGCAGCTAAAATGATATCATTCATTAATTTTTGATCAGCAGGAAAAATTCTTGGTTGTTGTGGTAATTGTCCCGGTTCGTAACCAAAAACTGTAGCTTGAGCATCATGGTATGCAGCTCCCGTTGAAACAACGACATCCCCTACCTTTAAGCCTTCACCAATTCCACCAGCAGATCCTGAATTAATGATGCAATCTACTTTGAAATCCTGAATTAAAAAAGCCGCTGTTACTCCAGCCTGAACTTTTCCAATTCCTGATCGCACTAAAACTACTTCTTGATTAAATAAATTACCTTCATAAAATTCACTACCACCAATCATAGTTTCACTTTTATTTTCTAATTGTGCAACTAAAGTTTTAATTTCTTCTTCCATCGCACAGATAATTCCATACTTCATCGATAATCTCCCTTTTAAAAATTAACAAAAATTAAAATTAAATAAACAATCAAGATAGCTAGGACTAATCCTGCAATAATTTTATTCAATTTAACTTTTAAATTATTAGTTTTACTAATTTCATCTTGTTCTTGTCGCATTTTATTAATTTTTGTTCGACTCAAAGATTCCGTTTGTTCTTCGAAATTTTGATTATTTTGAGAACGTCTATATATTTCTTCTGACATTGAATTCACCTTATTGCATCATCTTCCAATATAAAATTGAAATTAACGTCTTACTGTCACAAATGGTCCCTTTACTAATTTCCACTTCTACTTCTGGAAGTGATAACTCAACTAATTCTAAAAATTCATCTTCGTCTTGAGGTAATTTATTTGTTACTGGTTTCAAATTGATAGCATGATATAAATACATCTTTTCATCTGCAAATCCAGGAGAAGTGTAAAATGAATTTAAAAATTCCATTTTATCCGCTTCAAATCTTGTTTCTTCATTTAATTCACGCATTGCAGTAATGCTTGGATCTTCGTTAGGTTCAATTTTTCCAGCAGGTACTTCTAACGTTTCTTGACCTAATGGGGCACGCCATTGACGAATAAATACCATCTTATTTTCTGAGGTGATTGCTATTACAGCAACTGCTCCTTGGTGTCTGATGATTTCACGTTTAGCAGTTTTTCCATTCGGTAATTCAACGGTTTCAACATCTAAGTCGACAACAACGCCATCAAAAATATGTTCAACTTTTTTTACCTTTTCTTCAAGATTCATCTCTAAATTCCTCTTTATTCCTTGATTGTATTAATAAATTTTTCATATTTTTCTTGTTCGCCAGTTTCATCCCAAGAATATCCAGCAAAGTTTCCCGCAAGTGCTTTTTCTTGATTAATTTCTACATTAGCCACCACAGTTGCATTTCCAATAAGTGACATCCAATAATTGCCGTCTTGATTCTTATGAACAATTGTATTAACCATGCCCCCAGGATTAATTACAGTAATTTTTTCTTCTAATGCTACTTGATCTGAATAAAGCATATGATACATTAAACTAGAAGCTGACATTGCTGTTCCACAAGCATTTGTATAACCTACGCCTCGTTCAAACGTACGCACAAAAATCTTTTTGTCATCTAAAATATGTACGAAACTAACATTAACTCCATCTGGGAAAATTTCATTTTTTCCATCGTTTAAATAGCTTGCAATTTCACCTAAAGTATCACCTTCAAGGACTTCTTTATTCACAAAAGCAATTAAATGTGGATTAGGAACTGCTACGGCTGAAAATTTAAGGGTTGGTGATAATTTCTCTATCTTCCCATCAATCAATTTATCTTGGCCAATATTCATTCCCAAATCAGCAGCATTAAAACTTACTGGTGAAATTTCTGCATCATATGCTTGGACACCATTAGCTAAATCATCACTTTTTTTAACTTGTAAATCAGCATACATTGTTTGAATTTTAAAATTATTTAAATTTTTCTTTTCACTTAAATATCGAGCAACTGTTCGAATACCATTACCACACATGCTAGCTTCACTACCATCTGCATTAATTACACGCATTCTTCCGTCAGTATCTTTATGCCCTTCTTGAACATATAAAATTCCATCTGCACCCCCATGCAGTCCATTAGTACGGTCACAAACTTTTTTTGTTAACTCTCGTAATTGTTCTTCGGTTAAATTTGAATCTAAATCCTGTTGATCAAGAATAAAAAAATCATTTCCTGATCCATGAACTTTCTGCATTTTCATTAAACTTACCTCCAAAATGGATATATATAATCATGATACCAAATTTCTAGTTAGAATGCGAAAAAAGAGGCTAGAATGAATTTCTAACCTCTTAATTCTATTCTTATTCTAATCCTTCAGCTACAGCTTCTGGATAGTTTTCACGTACTAATTTAGCACAGCTTGCACATAATTGTGGTAATTGTTCATCTGAACCTACGTCTTCTTTAATCATACGGCAACGAGGACATACATCCCCTACAGCATGTTCAACTGTTACAGCAATTTCATTATCATATACATTTGCATTTTCAGGAGCTTCTTCAAATGAATGTACATCTAAAGCTGAAACAATTAATGCTTGGCGAACATTTGTATCCAAACTATCTAAATCAGCTTTAACTTCATCTGTAACATATAAATCTACATGTGCTTCAAATGATTTACCAATTAATTTATCATTACGTGCCATTTCAAGGCTCTTCAATACACTTGAACGAACGCGCATAAATTTAGTCCAATTTTCAAATACTTTTTCTTCATTATTGAAATGATTTACTTCAGGCATTTCTGAAAGTTGAGCATAATCTTCATCTTCTTTTAAGTATGCCCAAACTTCTTCAGTTGTATGAGGTAAAACAGGTGTCATTAACTTAGTTAAGCGAACTGCTACATCATACAATACTGTTTGCATTGAGCGACGCTTCTTACTATTTTCAGCTTCAATATATACAATATCTTTTGCCATATCCAAATAGAAAGCTGATAAATCAGTAGTTAAGAAGTTAATTAATTTCTTGTAGATATCCATAAATTCGTAGTTTGCATAAGCATCGAGAATTTCTTTAGTAAAGCGATTTACAAGAATAGTCATATACTTATCAACTGATTCCATATCTTCATAGGCAACGGCATCAGTATTTGGATCAAAGTCTGATGTATTTGCTAATAAGAAGCGAACTGTATTTCTGAATTTACGGTAACTTTCTGAAATTTGTTGGAAACTACCCATTGAAACACGGACGTCAGCTGATGTATCAACACTTAATACCCATAAACGGATAATTTCTGCACCCATCTTATCGATTACTTCACTAGGAACAATAGTATTTCCTAATGATTTACTCATTTTACGGCCTTCGCCGTCCAAAGTAAATCCTTGAGATACAATTTGCTTGTATGGAGCATGGCCAGCATATGCAACTGAAGTAATTAAACTTGAGTTAAACCAACCACGATATTGGTCAGATCCTTCAAGATATAAATCAGCTGGATAAGTTAAGTAATCGCGTTCGGCACAAACACCTTGGTGTGATGAACCAGAATCAAACCAAACATCCATGATATCAGTTTCTTTAGTAAACTTACCGTTTGGAGAGTGTTCGCTTGTAAAGCCTTCAGGAAGTAAATCTTTAGCTTCACGTTGGAACCATACGTTTGAACCGTGTTCTTCAACTAATTTAGCAACATGATCAATTGTTTCTTTTGTCATAATTGCTTCTCCATCTTCAGCATAGAAGATAGGTAATGGAACACCCCAAACACGTTGACGTGAAATTACCCAGTCACCACGATCGCGAATCATGTTATGCAAACGTTTTTGACCCCATTCTGAAGAATTGAACTTCATCAATTGCTGATAGAATTTGATCACGAATCTTGTCTACTGAAGCAAACCATTGTGGAGTAGCACGGAAAATAATAGGTTTCTTTGTTCTCCAGTCAAATGGATAACTGTGTTCAATATCCATTTGTTTAATTAATAGTCCTGCTTCTGTTAATTTCTTAAGAGAAATTTCATTTGCATCTTCATAAAATACACCGGCAAAATCAGCACCAGTATCTTCTGTTAAGTAACCCTTATCATCAACAGGCACGTAAATATCTAATCCATATTGCATACCTACGTTAAAGTCATCTTCACCAAATCCAGGGGCTGTATGAACTAATCCAGTACCGGCATCAGTTGTTACAAAATCACCTAGCATTGTTACTAATTTTCTTTCTGGATAAAAAGGATGTTGTGCTTCAACATATTCTAATTCAGAACCTTTAACGACCTTAAGAACCTTAACGTCATTCCAACCAAATAATTCTGCATTTTTATCAACTAAAACATTTGCCATAACAAATTTACGACTATCATCATCATGTTGAACGACTGCATAATCAAAGTTGGCATCGATGGTAATTCCTTCAGATGCTGGAATTGTCCATGGTGTAGTTGTCCAAACAACCATATATGTATCATCATCTAATACACCTTTACCATCAATAACTTTTTCTCCATAAAAAGCTGATGGTGATGTAACATCATGATATTCAACTTCTGCTTCAGCAAGGGCTGATTCAGATGACCATGACCAAAAGACAGGTTTCTTACCTTTATAAATTAAGCCTTTTTCAGCCATCTTACCGAATACACGAATTTGTTGAGCTTCATATTCAGGTTTTAATGTTAGGTAAGGGTTATCCCATTCACCAGCAACCCCTAAACGTTTGAAATCAGCCTTTTGCTTTTCAACTTGTTCTAAAGCATATTGGCGGCACATTTCTCTAAATTCAGCAACAGACATTGCCTTACGATCAACACCTGCTTTTTTCAATTGTTGTTCGATTGGTAACCCGTGTGTATCCCAACCTGGAACATATGGTGCACGAAATCCCATCATTGATTTGGAACGAACGATAAAATCTTTTGAAATTTTGTTCATAGCGTGTCCCATATGAATGTTACCGTTAGCATATGGAGGTCCATCATGTAAAACAAATGATGGTTTCCCTTCATTTAATTTTTGTCTCATTTCATAGACTTTATTTTCTTCCCATTCACGTTGACGTTCAACTTCTCGAACTGGCAAATTACCTCGCATAGGAAATTTTGTTTTTCCAAGGTTTAACGTTTCTTTGACCTTCATAGAAATACCCTTCCTTTCATTGATAAATTTGGGGATAAAAAAAATCTCATCCGCAAGGGACGAGATTTTCGTGGTACCACCCAAATTTTAATTATTAACTAATTACTTATGTCATCTCTAACGCGATGAACCGATTTTTCCTACTTTGTTCAGAAAAATACATCAAAAAAGATGATGAAACATAGTAAGTGAAATACTGAACTCTCACCTAACATCAGCTCTCTGTAATTAATTTACTTTGTTCCGTGTTCTTTATGCTTGATTACTATTTAAAATTACGACCAGAAGCAGAATGATCATCATCTGGGAAAATAACAACAGTTTCATTTACTTGAGGTTTTGTTTCAACTTCTTCAACTTTTTCTTCACTTTCCACAGTTTCTAAATTACTATTATCTTCTGCCTCTTGATTCATTTCTTCAGGAACTACAACATTTTCTTCGTTTTCTACTTCAGAAACATCATTTTGACTGTAGTTGCTTTCAAATGATTGTACTTCATTACTTGATAAATTGTCAAGAGAATCATCGTGACGAATTGCATCTTGAATATCTTCAAAACTGCTTACATCACCTTGTTTAAGAATTTCATCCCATTCACTACCCTTGATAACTTCAAGTTGTGATTCCATCATTACTTGTAATTTTTGACGGAAAATACGAGCTTGTTTTCTTAAATCATCAGTTTCGACTGCAAGACGCTTTGCTTTCTTAGATGCTTCATCAATAATATGACGAGCCTTTTCATTAGCTTGGTCAATAATATCTTGACCTTGCTTTTGAGCTTCGTGATTAATAATTTCAGCTTCTTTTTGAGAATTAGCCTTAACTTTATCCGCAGCTTCTTGTGCAACAATAATTGATTGATTCAATGAGTCTTTCAAATCATTGAAATATTTCAACTTTTCTTGGTTTTGTTGTAAACTTTCGTTTAAACGTTCATTTTCCTTTAAAATATTTTCATAATCTTTAATAATTTGATCTAGAAATTCGTTAACTTCATCTTGATCATATCCACGTAAACGATTATGAAATTCTTTATTATGAATATCTAATGGTGTTAATGCCATCATCTACACCTCCATTATTTTTTTAAAACTTTAACCTTTATCCGTGTTTTTCCTTTTTTTGTGACATTTAAAATTTCGTCTAATTCAAAACGTCCGTAGCCTCTAATAGAAATAACATCATCAATTTTCACATCCCAATCGGGTTTTTCACAAATCATCCAATTTAGCTGAACTTTTTTCGCCTTAATTAAATTTTTTGTGTTTCCCCTGGAAATATTATAGATTGAGGATATTAAATTATCTAACCTTAATGACGAAACAGGTAATTCCTTATCCATCATCTCAACGTTTGGTTTTAATAAGTTATTAAACTTAGTTTCTTGAAATTCAACTTTTGTCTTACCAATCTTTTCAATCTGAGAAATAAAAAATTGTTTTATTTCTTGCTCACAAATGACTTGCCATTCATTTTCATGATTGATAATATCACCTAAAACTTCTCTATCTACACCGCTATTTGCTAGTGTTCCAAGAATACTACCATGTGAAAGTTTACTGAATTTAACAGGATACTTTAAATTTAATAATGCTAACTTGAAGTCACCATCATTAACTTCATAATATTCTGGGAAAAAAAGTACTCTTTTTCTCTCCGCATTTTCATTTCCACCATATGCAGAAATTTTGATTCCCGAATTTTTTTTAATTAAAAATTCGGCAATTCTACGTTCTCTTGGATTTAAAAAATGAGTTAATATAGGTCGATACTCATCTTCTGCTTTTGCAATATATCTCGCTAATTTCTTTACGGTTTCTTCTTCATCAGGTCTGAAATGTTGTAAAATTACTTCTTCCATTTTAAACAAGGCCTAACTTTATAAGAACAAGGAAGGTTCCCTTTTTTACAAAATCCAAGAAAATAAGTGCAATAATTGGGCTAAAACTTAATCCAAAAATTGGTGGGATAAATCTAAATTTTGATAGATATGGATCAACAATTTTTACGATAAATCTCCCAAGACCTGTTGCATATGCACCAGGAAACCAAGACATTAGCACGTACACTAGGATTGCCAGTTCATAGGCTTGAAATAAATATGATACGATACTGAGTAACATTGTTTTCTCCAATCTCTTATGAATTTTAGTTACGACGGTGACGTAAGAATGGAGGAGTATTTAAACCATCATCGTCACTATTTGTGTCTTGTGATGAATCAGCTTGGAAAATATTGAAATCTTGGCGTTCCATATTTCCAAATTCATTAGCTCTTTCTTGTTGTGGAGCAACATTACGATTCATTTCACGATTTGCATCCCAATCATTTAGCGGATCATTTTGAATTCTTGGTTCTGCTGGTTGTTGATTGTCCATAGTCATACGCGCTGAGCGATTTCGTTTTGGCCCTTCAGTTTTTTTCTTATCAATACCTGTAGCGATAACTGTAACAACTACTGAGTCGCCTAAATCTTCATTAATTGAAGTACCAAACATAATATTAACATCTGATGTTGCTGCTTGTGCAACGATTTCAGATGCTTCTTGTGCTTCAAATAATCCTAAGTCTGGTCCACCAGTAATGTTAATAATAACTTGTTCAGCACCATCAATTGAAACTTCAAGCAATGGTGATGAAATAGCTTTCTTAGTTGCTTCTACTGTTCTATTTTCACCGTTCGCAGTTCCAATTCCCATAAGAGCTGAACCTTGGTTTTCCATAAGAGTTTTAACATCAGCAAAGTCCAAGTTAATGTATCCTGGAGCAGTAATTAAGTCAGAAATACCTTGTACCCCTTGACGTAATACGTTATCAGCTTCTTGGAATGCTTGTAACATTGGTGTCTTTTTATCAACAATTTCTAATAACTTATTATTTGCAATGATAACCAATGTATCAACGTGTTCTTTCATTTGTGCAACACCTTCAGCCGCAAAACGAGCACGCTTTGGTCCTTCAAAACTAAATGGACGTGTTACAACACCAACAGTCAATGCCCCTTGGTCTTTAGCGATTTTGGCAATTACTGGTGCAGCACCTGTACCAGTACCGCCACCCATTCCGGCAGTAACAAAAATCATATCTGCGCCTTGAAGAGCTTCTGCAATTGCTTCTTCACTTTCTTTAGCAGATTTATTACCAATTTCTGGATTTGAACCTGCACCTAAACCTCTTGTTAATTTAGGACCTAATTGAATTTTTGTTTCAGCATTTGAATCTTTTAATGCTTGGACATCAGTATTTGCTACTATGAATTCTACACCTTTTACGTCATCAGCAATCATACGGTTTACAGCGTTTCCACCTGCGCCCCCTACACCAATTACTTTAATTTTTGCATTGTCATTTTTTTCTGTATCTAAAGAAATTTCCATTTACTTCTCCTCCATTTGTTTATTAATCAAAATATTTACTTATAAAATTGCCCACAGATTGAATAAATCCTTCACCTTTATTTTTAGGCTTTTCATCTTTTACTTTTGGACGCTTAATTTCTTCTTTAACTTGTGAAACTGATTCATTTGTTTCTTTTTTGTTGTTAGATCCAGTATAAAGTCTTATACCTGCTTTTGGAGCAACTTCTTCTGCGTTGTTGCTTTCTACTTTAGTATTATACTTAAACTGTTGTACGCTTTCAATGTCGTTTTCTTGGCTTTCTTTTACAAGTTTTTCAATTTCTGATTGTTTTGTAACATATCCTACTAATCCAATTACTTGTGCAAACGAAGGGAATCTTAAATTCATTTCTTGAGGAATATATACTTTAACATTTACCCCAAAAATTTCTTCAGCTAATTCCTTAATCCCAGGTAACGCAGCCATTCCACCAGTCAAAATAATTCCGCCAGGTAAGTCTAACGCAGATACATCACTTAAAGCATGGTTCATCTTCATGAATACTTGTCTTAAACGTGCTTCAATAATTTCAGCTAAATATTCTTCTGAGATTTGCTCTGGTTCTTGCTTTCCTACTACTTGTACTGGAAATACATCTTCAGAAGATGTTAAATTAGCCATTGCATAACCATAAGTACGTTTCAAATTTTCAGCACTTTCAATTGAAGTATTCAATACAACAGAAATATCACGAGTAACATAGTCGCCACCTTCTTGATCTACATAAGTATACTTCAACTTGTGATCGTGGATGACGGCAGCTGTTGTTTGGCCACCACCTAAATCAACTAAAATTGAACCGAAATCTTGTTCTGCATCTGTCATTGCTAATTTGGCAGTTGCTAATGGGGCTACGACCGTTCCATCAACTTTTAACCCAGCACGTTCAATACATTTCTTAATATTATGTAAAATAGTTTTAGGACCAGTATACATAATTGCGTGCATTTCCATACGCACGCCAACCATTCCGCGTGGATCTTTAATACCATCGAATCCATCAACAATAAATTCATCAGGTACAATATCAATTACATCACGTTCTGGTGGCAAGTTTTGAACTAAAGCTGCTTGCGTAACTTGGAAAACATCTTCTTCCGTAATTTCTCTAGCACTTCCATTATCATTACTTACCGATACCATTCCGTGACACTTTTCAATTTGTAATAAGTTGGCTGGGATTCCAACTGTCACCTTCTCTACTGATAAGCTTGCCTTTTGTTCAGCTTGTTTTACTGCATCTTTAATTGTTGCTACTACTTGATCAATATCTACTATTACACCACGATTTAAGCCTTCAGATTTTGTATTACCGTAACCGATAATATTAACCTGACCCTTAACGTGTTCTGCAATAATTACTTTTATTGAAGTAGTTCCAATGTCTAATCCCACATAGATTTCAGAACCTTCCATTTTAACCAACCTCCCTATCTTTTCTCATTGCTTTTACTCATTTTTTGCATAATTAGTTCAATATATAAATTTTACCACACAAATATTGAATTGTGCTACGTAATCCATAGATTTTATTTTTTATCTGAGTAAGGATATGAATATGCACCGACTTGAATGTCAATAATTCCTTTTTCTTTCATACTTTTTGACATACTTGGGTAATATGGCATTGCTACAGATAACTTGTTTAAATTCCCTAGCACTTCATTTCCATCATTCATAATTAATCGAACTCTTTTTGAATTTAATTTAGTTGGTACATAGTGTACTTCTGAAATTAAACGATTAATTTTGGGTTGTAGTTTTCCTAATTCTTGGGCACATTTTACAATATCACTTCGCTTTTTAAAACCAACAAATACCGGTAAATTATTATTTACATTATCTTGTGGATTTTTATCAATATCTCCGCGATATGATATTTTGTAGTACTTACCTTTTTCTTTAAGGTAACCGCTGATACGATATTGCGTAATTGAAATTTTTATTTCATTATGCTCCATACTAATATTTGCGCTTTTTACTGTATTAACTTCACTTTTAATTTTTCGTATTATTTTCTTTTCTTGAAGCAACACCGCATATCGTGATTCGCCATCATGAATGCCACTCGCTTGAAGGATAGCTTCTTTGCTTGGCTCATCAACTCCTGTCAACTTAACATTCTTTACCCGACTTAATGGAGAAATTAAGTATCCTGACAATATTAATAAAATTGTAAAGATACCTAATAAAATCGTGGTATTTTTTGCTAATCGTTTTCTTTTAGTTGAATTGAAGCGGACTAAATTAGATGTCATTCGTTTTTTTGGCTTTTTTTTAGAAGTCGTATTTTGCTTAATTTTTTCTTTTCTAAGAAGTTGTTGTCTTTCCCATGGTGTCAATTCATTCAAATCAATATCACGTTTCTTTTTTGAATTTATTTTACTATTCTTAAACACAACACACCTCTTCTTATTATTTCTTAATTATATCTTCTAATACACTAATAACCTTATCTGCGGCATCAGCAACCCCTGCTTTTTTAGCATTAGCTACCATTTGATTTCTTTGCTCTACTGATGTCAAAATAGAATCAATTTCAGAAATTAAAACTTTTCCTGATAAATCTTTTTCCTTAATCATTAATGCCGCGTTTTGATTAACTAAACTCATCGCATTTTTAGTTTGATGATCATTAGTTACGTATGGACTAGGAATTAAAATACTAGGAATTCCTAAAGCTGTAATCTCAGCCAAACTTGTTGCTCCAGCCCGTCCTACGATCACATCAACTTCTGGTAAAATTGCAGGCATATCATCAATATAAGGTTCAATATAGAAATTTTCTGGTATTGCTTTTTGAGATAACTTTTCTGAAATTTTATCAAAGTGTACCTTCCCAGTTACAAATAATACTTGGTAATTTTTCCCTTGCAACATTTCTGCTGCCTCAACCATTGCTTGATTTATTCCCTCAGCACCTCTTGAACCACCAAAAACTAATACAGTTGGCATTGCTCTGTCTAAACCATATTCTGTTTCTAATCGATGCGTATTAACCATATTTGCCACTTGTTGAGCCCGAGGATTCCCTGTAAATTCAACTTTTTTAGCTGGAAAATCACCTTTCACATCTTCAAAACAAATCCCAATTTTATCAACGAAATGACCAAGGAATTTATTTGTAATTCCCGCCACACTATTTTGCTCGTGAATAAAAGTTGGAATATTCATTCTTGAAGCTGCAAAAACAACTGAACCACAAACATATCCCCCAGTACCGACAACTACGTCTGGTTTAAATTCTTTGATAATTTTTTTACTATCATGAACACTCTTTAAAAATAGATAGACTGTCTTAAAGTTTTCTACAGAAAACGATCTTTTAAACCCTTGAATTTCAACTGTTTTAAAATCTATTCCAGCATCAGGAACAATTCTACTTTCCAGGCCTTTATTTGTTCCGACATACAAAATTTCTGAATCTGGATATTTTTTCTTTACAGCTTCAATTAAAGCTAGTGCGGGGTAAATATGGCCTCCAGTACCGCCCCCTGAAACAAGTAACTTCATTTTACTTATCCTCCAATTTTTCTGCTAATTTCTCAACTGCATCAATAAATTTATCGCCTCTAACTTCAAATGTTGGCCATTGATCCCAACTTGCACAGGCTGGTGATAAAAGAATGACATCCCCTGGTTGACTTTCTTCAAAAGCAATTGGTACTGCTGTCACAGCATTTTCAGTCTTAATGATTTTTTTAACACCTGCATTTTTACCCGCTTTCGCTAATAAGTCTGCAGTTTCTCCAAAAACAATCATTGCCCGTACATTTTTTAAGGCAGGTTCTAACTTTTCAAAAGTTACCCCTCGATCTAATCCACCTGCTAATAAAACAACTGGTCCCGAAAATCCTGCTAAGGCTTTTTCTGTTGCCTCCATATTTGTTGCTTTCGAGTCATTATAAAATTTCCGTTGAGCAATACTTCTTACAAATTGTGTTCGATGTCTTACACCTGAAAAATTATGTAGAACTTCAACAATTTCTTGGCTAGTCTTTCCTTGAATTTTAGCTACTGCAATTGCTGCGAGACAGTTTTCAACATTATGGCTTCCTGGAACCTTGATATCTGATAACTTCGCAACCACTTCATCTTTGTAGTAGATTTTATCATTATCCACATAAACTCCATCAGTAGATTTCTTTAACCGTGAAAATGGAATCACTTTTGCAGCAGTAAGGCGACTTAAATTTTGCCATTCTTCATTATCCCAGTTCACAACAAAATAATCGTCAGCCGTTTGATTTTTTACAATATTCATCTTCGCCTTAATATAATCTTCTCTCGATCCATGATAATCAAGATGGGCTTCGTATACATTCGTCAAAACAGCAATTTTGGGATGAAGTTCTGTAATTCCCATTAACTGAAAACTTGACAGTTCACTTACAATTTGATCGTCTTTTGTTGCTTTTTGAGCCACCTCGCTAAGTGGAATCCCAATATTTCCAGCAGCATAAGCATGGCCCTTAGCACAATTTTGATTTAACATCATTGAAATTAATGTAGTCGTTGTTGTTTTTCCGTTTGTTCCTGTGACCGAAATAAAAGGTGCTTCACTAATTTCGAAAGCTAATTCTGGTTCGGTAATAATATTAATATTACGTTTTATTGCTGTCGCAACCATAATATTATTGTATGGAATGCCTGGATTTTTAACCATTAAATCTACATTTTCTAATAATTCAGTTGGATGACTCCCAGTTATCACTTTAGCTCCAAGTTTTTCTAGGCGGTTGATATCATCCATTTTTTGGGGAGTATTTTTATCATTTACTATGACTTTTGCACCTAATTTTAAAAGGAGTTCCGCCGAATTAATTCCGCTTTTTCCAAGTCCTAATACTAGAACTGTTTTATTTTTGTAAGTTTCAATATTTTTCATGTCCATATAACTTCTTTCATTCTTATTGAAATTTTATAAAATCACCAACAATGCTATAACTGAACCGATGATTCCTATTGTCCAAAAAGTAATATCAATTTTCCATTCACTCCAACCTAACATTTCAAAATGATGATGGATCGGACTCATCTTAAAGATTCTTTTTCCTGTTAGCTTAAATGATGCAACTTGTAAGATTACACTCGCAGTTTCCATTACAAACACAAAACCTATCACCAAAAGAGCAAATTCATGGTGTGTCATTAAAGATACAGAAGCTAATGCTCCACCAAGAGCTAAAGAACCCATGTCTCCCATAAAGATTTTTGCAGGTTTGTGATTGAATACTAAAAATCCTAATAATGCACCAATAACTGTGATACAAAATAGCGCTACATCCATTTGATTTTGGTGATATGCAATAATCGCATATGTTCCAAATGCAATTACAGATTGACCAGCTACTAATCCGTCAAGCCCGTCTGTTAAATTGACAGCATTTGAAAAACCAACTAGCCAAAAAATAGCAAAAATTGTATATAATACTAATCCTAAATTAAATTCATGGCCGAACACTAATACTGAAAATGGTAATTTTTCATGCATCAATACTACTACAAATAAAATTGCCCCAATAATTTGACCGGATAATTTTTGCCATGCTTTTAATCCTTCATTTTGACGTTTTAACAATTTAATTGAATCATCCCACATACCTAAGCATCCATATAATAACAAGATAAACGTGATAATTAATAATTTAGGAGTTACTCCCACTTGTGTTAGTGCTCCGAATAAAAGTGCAACTAAAATTATAACAATATTAAATACAAAACCTCCCATTGTTGGAGTTCCCGCTTTTTTTTCATGCCAAGTTGGCCCTTCTTCTCGAATCATTTGTCCTTCTTTTTTGTCACGGAAATATTTAATGAATGCTGGTGTAAAGAGGATTGTCAACCCAAAAGCACTCACGATTGGTAATATAATATCTAACATCTTCTTCTCCTATTTTAATTTAATTTCAATAATATCAGAATTTTTCAATTCTCCTCCGGCAGCAATACTTTGATAGTATGCATATCCTGAGCCTTTAAATGTTACTTTAATGCCAGTTAATTTAGACAATTTAGTAATGTCACTACGCGACCAACCATTTAAGTCTGGCATGGTTTTTTGTCCGTTTGAGAGTAATAAAACTTTTGATCCGCTAACCATAACCGAACCTGCTTTTTCTGATTGTTCAACGATTTCATTTCCATTTCCAATTACCGCAGGATTGAAACCTATTGAGGCTAATTTTTCTTTAGCATTTTTTGTATCTTCTCCTATTACGTTTGGAATATTTTTACTAATTTGATTGTCTTGACTACTATTTGTATCTAGCACTTGTTTCATAACTGGTTTGAAAATCTTAGCAATATTTTCTGTAGCATTATTATTATTAAATGATTTAGGTTGTTTAACTGTGATATAAACGATATAACGAGGCTTATCTGCTGGCGCTATCCCCACTACAGAGAATGTATAATTTGCATCACCACTCATATATCCCCCACCGTTTGGATTTGCTATCTGAGCAGTCCCTGTTTTGGCAGCAATTTTATACCCATCGATTTGATAATCATGTCCTAAGCCATCTTTGTCATATACAACACCCTTCATCATATCAATGACTTTTTTACTAGTCTTAGCTGAAATTGGTCGTCCCACTACCTTAGTTTTAGATTGGAAAACTATTTTTCCATTATTAGGATCAACAATTTTATCAATAATTCGTGGTTGAACCATTTTCCCATCATTAGCAATTGCAGAGAAAGCTTGCATCATTTGCATTACAGACACATTAATCCCTTGTCCGTATGCAGTGTTAGCTTGGTCTATCGGATATTTATAGTTTATGGACCCGCTAGTTTCAGAGCCTAAACCTAATCCTACAGGTCTTAACAAGCCGAACTTCCGAATATAATTCATCCATGTTTTCTTACCCATTTTTTGTTCTAAATGTGCCATAACAACATTAGATGAACGAGCAAAACCTTGAGATACAGTTAAATATCCCCATCCCGAACGATTCCAATCATAGATTGATTGTCCATCAATACTATAAGAACCCGTACCGAAAATTTCATTTGGGTTGTAGTGACCTGAATTAATCGCCGCTGCGACCGTTAAAACTTTCATTGTTGATCCCGGCTCGTAACTATCTTCAATTAAAGTATTTCTCCAAACTTGATCCAAACCTTTTTTTGTTTGTGAATTAAAGGTTGGTCGTTGACTAGCAGCTAAAACTTTCCCAGTTTTAGCGTCCATTACAACCGCGTTAATGGATGTCGCATTAAATTTCTTTTGATTTGTAGTTAATTGGGTTTCAAGCGTTGATTGAATCTTTGGATCTAATGTAGTGTAAATATTATCACCGTTTTGAACAGCCTGCTTCTTTTGTGTTGATCCCGGTAACCTTACACCATGACTATCTGTTGCTTCGGTACTGACACCATCTTTACCAGATAGTTGCTTATTATAGACTTTTTCAATCCCCATAACCCCAATTAACTTATTGTTTTCAGATTCTGCCAAGCCTACTATATGTGAACTAAAATACCCATTAGGATATAAACGTGCTTGTTTTGGTGTAAAATTAATTCCCGATAATTTATATGAATCAATTTTCTTTTTAGTCTCCAAAGAAATATTTTCACCGGCAGTACCTAACTCTACTTGATAATATTTCTTCGGATTAGCACTTAAAATTTTGCGTACTCTTTTATAACTGATTGGTAAATTTTCACTTAAAACCTTAGCAGCTTCATCTTTTTTATTATCAGGCAAATATAATTTTTTTCCATAAGCTACGGCACTTTTAGAAAGAACGATATAAACCGAATAAGATGTCGTATCTTCGGCAATTGGCTGATTAGCAGCATCGTATATCGTCCCTCTTTTTGCCTTAATTTCAGTTTTACTCATGTACAATTGTTTGACACTTGTTTTTAGATCTACTCCACGTGCTTTATGTGATGTGGCAATAGAAAAAAAACGTCCAACAATCAAAATTGTACCTAGAGTAATAAGCATTATCATTAAAATCCCGAAATTACGGCGATTATTTTGATTTGTCTCTGGTGATTTTTGAGGACGTTTATTTTTCATATTCATTTAGTTACATTCCTTATGTTTTTATTGTTCAAAGTTAAACCTGATGTATCAGCAACTTTTTCCAATCTTGAATAATTTGAAAGTTCACTAATTTCTTGCTTTAAATCAGAATTTTTATTATTAATTTGACTAATCTGTGTTGTTTTTCTTTGTAATTCTAATTGTGCGTTTGTCAAACCAACATTTGAAGCAATTACACCAACTGTCATTAATCCAATCCAGACTATTGATGCATATGTAGGTATTAGTAATTTTTTATGTAGTAATACTGAGTTGCTGTTAGATACATTTTTTTGCTCTTGTTGTTGCTGTCTTTGTTGTTGCAATTGGCTAGCTACTTGTGCCATAATCTATCCCTCCCTTATTTTTTTGCTATCACTCTAAGTTTTGCAGAATGTGCGCGATTATTTTCTCTTACTTCTTTTTCTGATGGTAAAATTGGTTTTCTTGTTATTAATCTATAATCAACTTGATATTCATCCGGAATTACAGGTAATCCTTGAGGTAAATCAGGTAGTGACGTTTTTTGCTTAAACATAACTTTAACTAATCGATCTTCTAGTGATTGAAATGTAATCACACTAATTCGTCCTTTAGGATTCAACAAATCAAGCGCTTGTTCCAATGACTCTTCTAGGGCTCCTAATTCATCATTAACTGCAATTCTAATCGCTTGAAAGGTTTTTTTAGCTGGATGACCACCTTTTCTACGAGCTTTTGCAGGAATAGCTTCCTTAATCAAATCAACTAATTGACCTGTAGTTTCGATTGTTTGAGTTTTTCGCTTAGTTTCAATTCTTCGTGCAATTGACTTGGCAAATTTTTCCTCACCATAGCGATAAAAAATCCTGACTAATTGTTCATAACTCCACTCATTGACAATATCTTTTGCTGTTAGCGTTTGGCTTTGATCCATTCGCATGTCTAAAGTAGCATCGTGATTATAACTAAATCCTCGTTGCCCATCATCAAATTGGGGCGATGAAACTCCTAAATCATACAAAATACCGTCTACCTTAGTAATTCCTAAGTTTTCTAATTCAGTTTTAATGTTTCTAAAATTACTCTTTACAAAAGTTATTTTACCAATTTTTTCTTCATCAATAAACTTACTTTTATTAAAATTAATTGCTGTAATATCTTGATCAAACGAAATTAAACGACCTTCTTCATTTAATTTAGATAAAATCAAGCCACTATGCCCTCCCCCACCGAGTGTACAATCAACGTATACGCCGTCTGGTTTAATATCTAATTCTTCTACTGCCTCATTTAAAAGGACCGTAACATGTTTAAAGTCAGCCATCTTTCTCTCCTATAAATCAAAGTCAATTATATTTTCAGCAATTTCATCAAAATTTTCTTCTGTGTCATCTGTAAATGCATCCCATCGTTGCTCGCTCCAAATTTCAAAACGATCTGAAACTCCGACAATCACACATTTTTTATTTAATTTTCCGTGAACTCTCAAAGCTTTAGGAATTGTAACTCTTCCTTGCTTATCAAATTCACAAACAACTGCTGCAGAATAAAGAAATCTAACAAATGCTCGTGCATCTTTTTTTGTAAGTGGTAATTTCTTTAATTTATTTTGTAGGTCTATCCAATCTTCTTGAGTATAACCAAATAAACACCCATCCATCCCCCGTGTAATAATGAATGTTTTACCAAGTTCTTCACGAAATTTTGCAGGAATGATTAGGCGTCCTTTAATGTCAATTGTATGTCTAAATTCACCCATGAACATAGGATTTCACCACCTACATGTTATTCAATAATAATATTACCACAATCCCCCACTTTAAACCACACTTTCTCCACCAATTCCCATTTTTTAAAAAAATATAAAAAAATCCCGCAATAAAAATTGCGAGATAAATTTTATTAAGAAAATAATTTGTAAATTGCAAGAAAAAATAACAATATATATACAATAGTTATTATTAAATCAGTGATTCTCAGTAATCTAACCCAAAATTCCTTCATTTTGATGTTTCCATTTTTTCTTGCTAAATATAGGGTCATCATAATTCCAATTATAGATATTACAAAAATTAAATGTGGGATGATTGAAATTTTCCAAATAGAAATGGATAATTTATTTATCAAAATAAGTAATAAAATAGACATCAAATCTTTTTTTCGTAAATCTTTAGGCCAAAACTTTTTTAATGCCCCCTTAAAAAATGATAACACTATAAATGCAAATATAAGTTGCAAAATTTGTAGGAATAAACTAATCATCAATTGACACCTTTTCAAGATTATTTATAAATTAACTCTATCATAATTTTTAATCAAATTCACTATTTCTAATTTCAATACTGGAGAAACTTGCAATTTGATTACATCAAAGATATAGTAATATGTATAACTATAATAGATACAGGTGATATGTATGGCAAAAAATGAAAAAAAGAAAAAATCAACATTTCAAAAAATTACAATGGTTATCGTTTGGTTAATGTTAATCATTACTGTTGGCGCTGTTGTTTTAAGTTCACTCGTTCCATTCATGTAAAACAAAAAGAGGCAAAGAATATCTTCATTTCTTTGCCTCTTTTTTATTTATTTTTTTCTAAATTTTTCATTGGAATATTTTGAGATGTTCCAAACCATTTTTTACTAATTTGATTTAATTTTCCGTTTCGAGCTAACTCAGATAAAGCCATATCTATCTTTTTTTGCAAGGTAACGTCACCTTTTCTCATACCTACCGCAAAATCTTCACTCTGAAAACCAGTTGATATCACTCGATACATTTTAGGATTTTTTTGATGAGCTATATAATAATCTGCATAAACACTATCAATTAAAAGACCTTGAATTCTTCCAGCATTTAAATCTAAAAAAGCATTATTAAAGGTATCATATTGAATATTAGTTTTAATGTAATCCTTTAAAATTTTAGGTTGTGATTCAAAAGCTTCATACCCTGAAGATCCACTTTGAATTCCTAATGTTTTACCTTTCATCTGTTTAGGTTCGTCAATTTTTGAACTTGTTTTAGTAACAAGAACCTGTTGATTTTTTAAATATGGTTGACTAAATGCTACAGTCTTTTTTCTTTCATCATTAATAGTATAACCATTCCAAATTAAATCAATTGTGCCATTTCGTAATTCAGTTTCTTTCATCGACCAATCAATTGTTTGAAAATCAACGTCAATTCCGTACTTATTAAATACTGCGCGGGCTAAATCAATATCAAAACCTACTAACTGCCCATTTTTTTCACGAAAACCCATCGGAACAAAACTATCATCAAGTCCGATTGTGACTTTCTTTTTCTTTTCAATTTCATCCCACTTATCTACAGTAGCGGCTTTTTGTTTAACATTAGTACATCCCGTTAAAAAAATTACAGCCAAAAAAAACAATGATACTAATTTTAAATATTTTTTCAAAAAACTCACTCCACTCATTAATTTTCTAATGGTTTTACCTTCAGAATATTATCAGCCACATCTTGGGCAAACTTCATATCGTGAGTGACAATAATTTGTGTCATTCCTTCTTTTTTCAAATCCAGAATAATATTTTTTACTGTTTGTGTTAATGCTGGATCTAATGCTGAAGTCGGTTCATCATAGCATAAAATTTTAGGTTTCATAGCCAATGCCCGTGCAATTGCGACACGTTGTTTTTGACCACCCGATAGCTGATATGGATATAAATCTGCTTTATCGCCTAAAGCAAGTCCATCAAGTAATTTTAAAGCTTCTTTTTGTGCCTCTTGCTTTGATTGTTTCAAAGCCATTTGAGGTGCCAATGTTATATTATCAAGCACCGTTAAGTGTGGAAATAAATTGTAATCTTGGAAAACAACTCCAATTACTGAATCATTATTTTCATTTTTATACGGATCAAATTCTTTTCCATCTACAATAAATGATCCTTCATCGATTTTTTCTAAACCACTAATACAGCGTAGTAAAGTTGTTTTTCCTCCACCAGATTGACCAACGATACATAAAATTTCACCATCAGCTACATCTAAATTAAGATGATTAACAATAACCTTATCGCTAAATTTTTTTACAATATTCTTTAGTTCTAACATCCTGCTAACCTCCTATTTCCAATAACTATAGTATTTTTCTAAACGCTTAAGTCCGTAAGTTAAAATTGCAGTCATTAATAAATAAATTACCGCAACCATCAAGAGTGGTACTAACGTCACATCACGACTCGTCGCAACATTACCGGCACGAAGTAAATCTCCTAATCCAATTACATAAACTAAACTAGAATCTTTAACTAAGTTAATAACTTCATTTCCAATTGATGGAAGTACAATCTTAAAGACTTGCGGCGCTACAATTTTACGAATTGTTTGCCAATATGTTAAGCGCAAAACTTTTGCACTTTCATATTGACCTTTATCAATCGATTGCAACCCTCCACGAAAAATTTCCGCAAAATAAGCGGCATAATTTAAAATGAATGCAAATAGTGCTGCATCAAATCTTTCTAAAGTAATTCCAACTAATGGTAATCCATAAAATACAAAAATTAATTGAAGTAATAATGGTGTTCCTCGCATTAGCCAAACATAAAAGTTTAGGATATATTTTATGATTTTTAAATTGGTCATCATTGCTAATCCAACAACTAATCCTAAAGGAACAGATCCAATTATTGTCCATATAAACACTTCTAGTGTTATTTTAGCCCCATTCAATAGGGACGGTAGCACTTCTACTATATATTGCATATCTAGTTTCTCCTTTCTCAAATAAAAAAGCCTCTTAGATTATAAAAATAATCTAAGAGGGCACTGATAGTAAGTACGGTTCCACCTCATCTTTGTTATTTCTTCGCAGAAATAACCTCATTGAGTTTATAACTCACGTTGCTAACGAAACTACCCGAATATACCTACTTAAGTTCGATATACTAGCTCATGGATGTGGTTCGGAAAGGAAAGATACATCTTATTACAGCATATTAAGATGCTCTCTTTAATCTTTAACCTTACTTACTCTTCCAATCATTGCTTTTAATTATATTAATTAAACACTACTTTTTTTATAGTGTCAAGTTTATTTATTAAACCACTTGAAGATTTTACCAAAGAAACCACTTTGTTTTTCTTGTTTAATTGTCATCAAAGGTACGGTTTCTCCTTCTAGGCGACGTGCAATATTACGATATCCTCTAGAAGCTGCATTCTTTTCATTTAAAACAACCGGTTCCCCTTTATTTGAATATGCAATTACTGCATCATCATCAAATACAATCCCAATTAATTTAATCGATAAGTGACGCGTGATATCATCAACATCCATCATATCTCCATCGTTCATCATTTGACGACGAATTCTTGAAATTACTAACATTGGTGGTTGATCCAAATCTTGTTGTTCTAATAATCCAACTACTCGGTCGGCATCGCGAACTGATGAAATTTCAGGCGTTGAAACAACAATTGCTTCATCTGCCCCTGCTACAGCATTAGCAAAACCTTGCTCAATTCCAGCTGGACAATCTAAAAGAACATAATCAAAATCTGCTTTTAGTTCGTCAACAATTTCTTTTACTTCATCAGGTTCTACCGCTGATTTATCAGTATTTTGTGCCGCAGGTAAAAGATATAAATTATCATCAAAACGCTTATCTTTAATTAAAGCTTGGTGTAATTTAGCTGTCCCTTCTGCTACATCTACAATATTGTAAATAATTCGGTTGTCTAATCCTAAGACAACGTCAAGATTTCTTAAACCAATATCTAAATCAACAAGGCAGACTCTTTTCCCCATCAAAGCAAGAGCTGTCCCAAGATTGGCACTAGTCGTAGTTTTACCTACGCCACCTTTACCGGATGTAATAACAATCGCTTTTCCCATATTTAAATTCCTCCTACCTGATTAAATATTTTTGGTCGTAAAATTTTTAATTTATCTAAAGTCTCAAATTCAAGTGCATGTAACTCATTTACATATACAATAGTTTCACTTGAAGCAGTAACTTTTTCTTCGTCAACGATATCAACTAAATCACCAATTCTAAGTTGTTGAGCTCCTTTAATATTCCCAACAATTACAGATGTAATATTACTATCAAATCCCGCATGGATAATTCCGTGAATATTACCTAAACTATAAATATTTCCGGTCGCTCTTAAAATTCCACCTTGATGAACATCACCTAAAAACAATAAATCTCCGTTAACTGTCTTCACTTGCCCATTTCTGATAACATCTCCAACAATGTGGACACTTTTATTTTGGATTAATTCCATCGCATCTTTCATTTCAACTACATCGGAAATAATGCGATGTATGGTAAAGTTTTCGTATTTAGTTATAATCTTTTCAATTTTTTGACATTGTTCATCACTTAGCAATCGTTTTCCCGTTTTAACATCGAAAGAAATGCTATCTTTTTCTTCAATTTTCTTTTCTTGCTTTAACTTATCTATTAATTCTTCGAGCTCTTTAGTTATATCTTTGAATGAAGCTTCTTGCTTTAATTCGATTTCATAACCTTCTTTATAACCCTTTAATACAATTGCACTCACAGCATTTCACCTCAACATTAAAATTCTTCTCGATAAAAACTTGATATTGGAATAAACAAAACAACAAACCATGCTAAATTATACGCCAAAGTTGGACCCAATGTTCTTCCGATTAGCATTGTTAACGGTTCACTTGTAAATCCTAATATTGAATTAGCCCAGTAATCTAACAATGTTAACACCGTTATATCTATCAAATATATTAATAATACCACAAGAAATGAGCGTGTAAAATATTTAAAAATTTCTTGGGTAATATAAACCATTAACGGTAATATAAGCGTGAAGACGCCCAAAATACCTGTATAATACAAGTCGTAAATGATACCTGCAACAATACTCCACAAATAAATTCGTTCAACATTTCCATAACAAATTGCCATCACTAACCATAACAACATAAGGCGACTTTCAACAGAAGTAAGATTAGTAAAAAAATGAGGAGCAAACATCTGCGTTAAACTTCCGTCTAAAAAAACTGAAATAATTAAGCCAATTGGAAATAAATATGATATTTTTTCTAAATTCATCCACATTATCTCCTAATCATCATTTCTTTGGATTACTGTCACAAAACTTAAATCATCTAAATCGGCAGCTGGTTTAATATATATTTTGGAAGGCAAGCCGTAATCATCATCTGAAACTTTTTCAACGTTCCCGATTAAGAGCCCTTTAGGTGTTTTACCACCCATTCCTGAAGTAACCACCTTTGAACCCTTCTTTATTTTTTTCTTAGATGTTACTTGTCCCATTACTAATTCACCAGAATTAGTGTCAAAATCAGTAATCAATCCATTTACAACTGTTTGATCCTCACTTGTTACTTGAACTGCAAAGCGGTTGGCTGAATCGTTACTAGTCGAAATCAACTCAACCTTGCTATTAGTCTTGTTGACTTCTGCTACTCTACCAACTAAACCTTTACGAGATAAAACTGCTGCGCCCTTTGTAACGCCTACAAGCGAACCTTTATTTATCACAACTTGATTTTGCCATGTAGATGGTGTTCGAGTTAACACATACGCATTTACCTTAGTATAATCGGTTAAACTTTTACTTAATTTTAATTGTGCCTTTAATTGTTGATTTTCTTTTCTTAAAGTTTGATTTTCAGCATCTTTTTCTGCAATATTTTCAACTTGTTCTTTCAATTGTCTGTTTTCTTTGTAAGTATTCAACAAATCCCCAAAAGAACCAACTGTATTTTTAGCCCCTGCCATTGGATATGCTACTAACCGGTCTACCATCCCAGAAGCATCATTTCCAAATTGTTGAATAAACGTTGGAGTTTGGCGATTATTTCTTACTGCAATCGAAAAAGAAGTCATTAAAAATCCAATAATCAAAATAATTAGTATATAAACTAATCTTTTGTTTAAAAAAAACTTTTGCATTTTTACTACTCCTTATGCTTTTTTTCGAACATTAAAAAAAGTCGTATCCATTTTAGGAGGATAAGTATCAAAATTCTCCAAATCGATTCGACTTCATCTACTTAGTTAGTTATTTATCTTTCATAACCTCAATGCTCTTTAATGATTCACCAGTACCAATAGCTACACAATCTAGCGGTTCTGATGCAACAAATACCGGAACTTTTGTGGCTTCGGAAATAACTTCTGGCAAATGGCGTAATAGTGCTCCGCCACCTGTTAAGACGATTCCGTGATCAATTACGTCAGCCGCAATTTCAGGAGATGTTTCTTCTAATGTTTCTTTAATCGCAACAATAATTTCTTGTACAACTTCTTGAATAGCTTCAGCAACATCAACAGCTTTAATCTCTACTGTTTGCGGTAAACCTGAAACTAAATCTCTCCCCCGAATACTTTGACTTTCAATATCTTTAGCTGCTTCTACTGAAGCTGATGCAACATCGATTTTTAATTGTTCAGCAGTTCTTTCACCGATTAATAAATTGAAGTTATTACGCACGTAAGA
Organism: Ligilactobacillus hayakitensis DSM 18933 = JCM 14209; assembly: GCF_000615845.1. Lineage (GTDB taxonomy): Bacteria > Bacillota > Bacilli > Lactobacillales > Lactobacillaceae > Ligilactobacillus > Ligilactobacillus hayakitensis. The sequence continues at coordinate 44,168 of NZ_BAML01000001.1, read as the reverse complement.
AATAATTGCTTCATCAATTTTATCTCCGGCCATTCTAATTGATCGACTTGATACAATTCCTCCTAAAGAAATTGTCGCAACATCAGTAGTTCCCCCACCAATATCAACTACCATATTTCCTGTTGGATCCATAACTGGAAGTCCCGCACCAATTGCTGCTGCAAAAGGTTCTTCAATTGTGTAAGCATCACGGGCCCCAGCTACTCGAGTAGCATCAATAACAGCTCTTTTTTCAACTTCAGTGACACCACTTGGGACACATACCATGACATATGGTTTATTTGCTTTATTGCCTAACGCTTTTTCAATATAATATTGCATCATTGAAACAGTTGTATCATAGTCTGCAATAACTCCATCTTTCATTGGACGGATTGCTTTTATGCTACCAGGTGTACGACCAATCATGTCTCTAGCTTCTGAACCTACAGAAACAACTTCACCTGTTTTAGTATTTTTTGCTACAACAGATGGTTCACGTAATACAATTCCCTTACCTTCTTCATAAACGATTGTATTAGCTGTCCCTAAATCAATTCCAATATTTTTAGTTCCAATTCCGAACACTCTATTTCTTCCCTTCTACAACCCATACGGGCATACTCTCATGCTTTGATTATATCATATTTACTACGTATCTTTTATAATAAATATTGAATAAATATTTATAATTTTATTAATCTAACACTTCAACATTTGCAGCTTGAAAGCCCTTCATTCCTTCAATTAGAACAAATGAAACTTTTTGTCCTGGGACCAATGTTTTGAATCCTGGTGTCATTACAGCTGTAAAATGCACAAAGACATCATCTTTTTTGCCATCTGGAGTAATAAATCCAAACCCTTTTTCTTTATTAAATTTATGAACTGTTCCTAACATATCGTACCTCAAAATTCTACTATTCTTTCTTCCGCCAAACTTAAATAAGATTCTTTTCCAACAATAATATGATCAATTACTTCAATCCCAATAATCTTTCCTGCCGCAATTAATCTTTTTGTTAGATTCAAATCATTTTGGGAAGGTTGTACATTTCCACTTGGATGATTATGTACTACTAATATTCTAGCACAACTGTAATTCAATGCATGCTTAAATATTTCACGGGGATGTACAGTTGCTGAATTTAATGTGCCTTTAAAAATTATTTTTTCATTTAATATTTGATTTTTTGTATCCAAACATAAGCAAACTAGGACTTCCTGCTTATAATTTCCAATTTTTTCAACCAAATATCTACCTACCAATTCACTCGATAACACTTGGCCTAAGATAACATTATCAGATTTCTTGTATCTGTTTGAAAATTCACGCATTGCTTTTACAATCGCTAAGCGATCAGGTGTTTTAAAAATCCTTAGCAAATCATCATTATTCATATATTTTAAATCGCCAACCGTTTTATGCTCGCTAAAATATGTTCGAATAACCTGCTTCGTAAATGTTTTTGCTAATTTGACGCTTAATACTGTATCCAATAACTCTTGTTCAGTTAATGTCTCAGCACCAAATTTATTAATTTTATCAATTAAATATTTTTCTGAATAAGTTTTTGCTAAATTCATTATTAATCACCTCACATATAACATACGTAAAATAATTTATAATTTTTCTACTTATTTGAAATACTTTCTAACTTCTGAAATAAAATATAACGATCCTGTAAACAAAATCATATCTTCCATCGACATTAAATTAGTGACTTCCAGTAAAGCCTCTTGCCAACTTTTAGCCTGTTTTACATTAGGAAATTTTTCTTTTAAATATTTCAAGTTAGTTACTTTCCGATGCGCATTAAACGTTGTAACTACCAAATGAACATTTTTTAGCGTCAGTAATTCTGCAATCATTTCATCAGCTGCTTTGTCTTCTAAAATCGAAATAATCACGTATATTTCACGATCAGAAAATTTTTCTCGTAATACTTTTTTTATTTCCTGAATTGCTGCTAAATTATGTGCTCCATCAAGAACTATCAATGGTTCTTGATTAACCAATTCTAATCTTCCCTGCCAGCTAGTCTTTTCGATTGCATCTTTAATAAGATTTGTAGAAATTTCGATATTTTCCATTTCCGCAAATTTAATGAATGCAGCAATTGCAAGGGCTGCGTTTTTCACTTGATGTTGACCTTGCATAGAAATTTTTATTTTTTGAATATCATATCCCATTCCATGAAAGGAAAATTTTTCTCCCCAATGCATTGTCGGAGCTTTTTTATAAATAAATTCTTGCCCCATTTCATAAACCAGTGAGTTCTTTTGCTGCGCAGCTTCTATTAATACTTGTTTTGGCTTAGGCAAGATATCACCTAAAATTGTCGGTTGATTATTTTTTATGATGCCAGATTTTTGGAAAGCAATTTCTTTTAATGTGTCCCCTAAAATTTTATTATGATCCATTCTAACATTTGTTATTACAGATAAAATTGGCGTTAAAACATTTGTGGAATCAAATTTACCTCCGATTCCGACTTCAATAACAGCATAATCGACTGCTTGTTGTTTAAAATATAGAAACATCATCGCTGTGATAATTTCAAATTCTGTTGGACCACCAAATTCACTTTGCTTATCTTCATCCATTTTATTTACAATTGGCTCAATTACTCTAACCAACTCGAGTAAATCTTCATCCGAAATCATATTACCATTAATTGCAATTCTTTCATTAAATTTCTGGATAAACGGCGAGGTAAAAGTACCAACCGAATAACCAGTTGCTTTGATTAAATCACGTAAATATGCAGTCGTTGATCCTTTTCCATTTGTACCAGTTACATGAATAAATTTTCCTCCAACATGAGGATTTCCTAACTTTTCTAATAAATATTGCATCCGTTTTAGTGTCGGGATTTTCTTAAACTGAGTTCTACCATGAATAAATTCCAAGGCTTCATCGTAATTATTAACAACCATTTTTTATTCCTACTCTTCATTTTCTATATTTAAGATTACCATATCTTTCATTTACTTTTCCATATCTAGATTTCATACAAATAAAAAATGACCACTTAAAAAAGTAGTCATTTTTATTTTTATAATTCTGCTTGTAATTCAGAAATACGAGCGTTTGTTGATACAAGTTGTTGCTTGTAGTTAGCTAATTTTTCTTTTTCCTTAGCCACTACTTCTTCTGGAGCATTTGAAACGAAACGTTCATTTCCTAATTTCTTTTCAGCACGTGTTACTTCTGATTCTAATTTCTTAGCTTCTGCTTGTAAACGAGCCACTTCATCTTCTAAGTTAATTAAATCAGCTAATGGTAAGTATACTTCAGCTCCAGTAATTACTGAAGTCATTGCAAGTTTTGGCACAACCAAGTCATTAGCAATTTCTAATTTTTTAGGATGGCAGAAACGGTTAATGTAATCTACGTTTGTTTCAAAGACAGCTTTGGTTGCTTCGTCTTTTACTTTAATTAAAATGTCAATTGCTGATGACATTGGAGCATTTACTTCTGAACGACTATTACGTACAGCTTTAATCAATTCAATCAATTTACCCATATCTTGTTCAGCAGTTTCATCAGCAAATTCTGCATTTTCAACCGGATAATCAGCCACAACCAATGAATCTCCATCATGAGGCATTGTTAACCAGATTTCTTCTGTTACAAATGGCATAATTGGGTGAAGTAATCTCAATGTATTATCTAATACATAACGTAAGATACGTTGGGTATTCTTCTTAACCTGTTGATCTTCACTTGCAAGATTTTCTTTTGACATTTCAATATACCAATCACAAAAATCATTCCAAATAAAGTTGTATAAAGCACGTCCTGCTTCACCAAATTCGAAATTATCAAATAAACGGGTAACATCTTTAACAGTATCGTTTAATCTACTTAAAATCCATTTATCAGCTAATTGCCAACTTTGTTTTTCAGGTAATGTTAATTCAACATTTTCATCCAAATTCATGATTACGAAACGTGATGCATTCCAAATCTTGTTAATGAAATTCCATGCAGCATCCATCTTAGTATATGAGAAACGTACGTCTTGACCCGGAGCAGATCCATTTGATAAGAACCATCTTAATGCGTCAGCCCCGTATTTTTCAATAACTTCCATCGGGTCGATTCCGTTTCCAAGTGACTTACTCATCTTACGGCCTTGTTCATCACGAATTAATCCGTGAATAAGAACATTCTTAAATGGTCGACGACCTGTAAATTCAACACTTTGGAAAATCATCCGTGATACCCAGAAGAAGATAATATCATATCCAGTTACCAAAGTATTTGTTGGGAAGTAACGTTTGAAATCTTCGCTATCTGTGTCTGGCCAACCCATTGTTGAAAATGGCCATAAAGCACTTGAGAACCATGTATCTAAAACATCTGAATCTTGTTCCCAATTTTCAATATCTGCTGGTGCTTCTTCACCTACATAAATTTCGCCAGTTTCTTTATGATACCATGCAGGAATTTGGTGTCCCCACCATAATTGACGAGAAATTACCCAATCATGTACATTTTCCATCCACTGTGTAAATGTATTTTCAAATCGTGGAGGAACAAAATCTACACGATCATCACCATTTTGATTTGCTAATGCAGCTTCTGCTAATGGCTTCATCTTAACAAACCATTGTGTTGATAAACGAGATTCAACTTGCACCCCTGTACGTTCTGAATGACCAACACTGTGTACAATAGGCTCAACACGTAGCATGAAATCGCCGTCTTCAAGATCCTTAGCAATTGCTTTTCTTGCTTCAAAACGATCCATACCTTCATACTTACCAGCTTTTTCGTTCATTGTAGCATCTTCATTCATTGTGTTGATGCGTTCTAAATTATGACGATTACCAACTTCAAAGTCGTTAGGGTCATGCGCTGGAGTAATTTTTACCATCCCTGTTCCAAATTCGATATCAACATATTCATCTGCAATAATAGGAATTCGACGATTTACAAGAGGAACAATTACTTCTTTACCGACAATATCTTTGTAACGTTCATCTTTAGGGTTAACTGCTACTGCCACATCCCCCATCATTGTTTCAGGACGAGTTGTTGCAATTTCAATATAATCCTTACCGTTGAATGTTGTTCCATCAGCAAATGGATATTTAACGTGATAAAATGCTCCTTGATCATCTTGGTGAATAACTTCAATATCTGAAAGAGCTGTTCTAGCTTTAGGATCCCAGTTAATGATGTATTCGCCACGATAAATTAATCCCTTTTCGTAAAGAGTAACAAACACTTTTCGAACAGCCTTTGATAACCCTTCATCTAAAGTGAAGCGTTCGCGATCATAATCTAATGACAATCCTAATTTAGCCCATTGTTGGTGAATGATGTCAGCATATTCATCTTTCCATTCCCAAACTTTATCCACAAATTTTTCACGTCCTAAATCATAACGTGAAATCCCGTCTTCTGCTAAACGAGCTTCAACTTTAGCTTGAGTTGCAATCCCAGCATGGTCCATCCCTGGTAACCATAATGTATCGAAACCTTGCATACGTTTTTGACGGATAATCATATCTTGTAATGTTGTATCCCATGCGTGACCAAGGTGTAACTTACCAGTTACGTTTGGTGGTGGAATAACAATTGAATATGGTTTTGCTTTTTTATCACCATTTGGTTTAAAGCGTTTTTCATCAAGCCATCTTTGATATCTACCTGGTTCGACTTGACCTGGGTCATACTTAGTAGACATTTCAATTTCTTTAGTCATATTAAAAATCCTTTCAAATTTTGAGGAACAAAAAAACACCATCATCCATATACATAGGACGACAGTGCCGTGGTACCACCTAAATTGAGCTTTAATGCTCCTCTTAAATCATTGTTAACGAAAATTAATCCGGTTACCCCTACTACATCGTTCAAAGTAACAGCTCACAAGCTACAACCATTATCTTGTATTTGGCCTTTCACCAACCGGCCGTTCTCTTTAATACCTTAATAATAGCCCTCTTGTTCATTGCTTATAGGTGTATTTTATGGTTATCTTTGCCAAATGTCAAGATATTTTAAAGTAATTCAGCAAATACTTGGCTATCTTTATTCATAAATTCGTCGCCAATATTAATCTCTGTAATTTTCACACCAGCTATTGAGCGTTCAATCAACCATCAATATCAAGACGTTCTTCATAATAACGCGCTTTTTCAATTTTTGGCTTAGTTTTTGGTGCGGGTGGCGCAAAGATTGTACAACAATCTTCAAATGGTTGAATTGATAAATCAAATGTATCAATTTCTTCTGCAATTTTAATAATTTCATTTTTATCCATTGAAACAACTGGTCTTAATACCGGCATTGTTGTTACATCGTTAATTGCTGCCATACTTTCAAGAGTTTGAGAAGCAACTTGGCCTAAGGCTTCACCGTTAAAAATTGCCAAACCTTTACGTTGTTGCGCTAATAATGCTGTAATTCTTAACATAAAACGACGTTGAATTGTCATTAAATATCCTGATGGGACTTTTTCCTTTACAGTTTCTTGAATTTCTGTAAATGGGACCTGAATAAATTTAATTTTACCAACATAAGGGGTTAATTTAGCAGTCAATTCTTTTGCCTTGTTCAAAGCTTGTTCACTTGTATATGGAGGACTGAAAAAGTGTACCATTTCAATATCAACTCCACGTTTCATCGCTAAATATCCTGCTACAGGTGAATCAATTCCACCGGAAAGCATTAACATTGCTTTTCCAGCTGTTCCAACCGGTAATCCCCCTGCACCATCAATTGTTTCATGTGATAGGTAGATTCCATCGATACGAACTTCAACACGCAAAGTAATATCAGGATTTTTCATTTTAACTTTAATCCCATCAATATTTTCTAAAATTGCACCACCCAACAAATTGTTAAGTTCGTTTGTATCATATTCAAAATTATGATCAGAACGTCGTGTGTTAATTTTAAAAGTCATGCCGTCAAAATATTTTTCTTTTAGCATTTCAATTGCTGTTGCTTTAACTTTTTCAATATCTTTTTCTACTCGAATTGATGGTGAAAAATTTTGAATCCCGAATACTTGGCTTAAACGCGCAACTACATCATCAGAAGATTCACCATTTAATTGAATATGCATTCGATCACGACGGGCCTTAATATCAAGATTTTTAAAACTTGCTAAACTAGCACGTACGTTAAAACCTAAACGATCAATAAAATTCCGTTTATTTTTTCCTTTTGTTGAAAGGTCCCCATAACGAACCATAATTTCAGTATATTGCATTAATTAATTACCTTTCTCAATTTAATTTTTCAAATTTTTTATATAAAATATCAAACACTCTCATAAATTCTTCTGCTTCTTGAAGGGTATTGTTTTCATCTAATGATACTCTAACTGCAGAAGTAGCAATACTTTCATCAATATGCATCGACTTCAAAGTTCCAGAAACTGTTCCTTTTTTAGATGAACACGCACTTGTCGTCGAAATGAAAATATCATACTCTTCAAAGGCATGAACGATGGTTTCACCTCGCACCCCATTAATTGAAAAACAAAGGATATGTGGGGCAAACTTATCATCTAACCCAGAAAAAATCTCAACATTTTCAAATTTTTGTAAATGTTCTACGATTTTTGTTCGAATATTTTGTTGTTTCTTTATCCCATCGGTTTCATGTTCCAGTAATAATCGTAAAGCCTTAGCCATACCAACAATTGCTGGTAAGTTTTCAGTACTACTTCGTAGATTTTTTTCTTGTCCACCACCCGATAATAATGGGGCAATTGTTTTTCCACGTTTTTTATAAACGAACCCAACGCCTCTTGGAGCATGGAATTTATGGCCAGAAAAAGTAACAAAATCAATTCTATCAAGCGTTAATAAGTTTTGTATCCCTTTCCCAATTCCTTGAACAGCGTCAACATGAAATTGTACTTTAGGATATTTTTTTAAAATTTCAGCTATTTCAGCAAGCGGTTGAATTGAACCAACTTCATTATTAACAGCCATAACCGAAACTAAAATAGTATCATTTCTCAATGATGCAATTAAATCATCTACAATCACTCGCCCATTTCGATCAACAGGTAAATAAGTAACCTCAAAGCCAAGTTTTTCTAATTGTTGCATTGAATTTAAAACTGCTGGATGCTCAATACTTGTTGTAATAATATGTTTTCCATACGGTCTTTTTTCAATTGCAGTTCCTTTGATAATCCAATTATCACCTTCAGTCCCACCACTTGTAAAATAGATTTCATCTTGTTGCCATCCCATCAAGTCAGCAATCTGTTTTCTTGATTGTTCAAGTAAATTATAAGATTTTTCACCCATTTTATGTAAAGAAGATGGATTTCCCCAAATTTCTTCACTGACAACATTATAAGTTTTTAAAACTTCTGGCAATACTTTAGTAGTTGCACTATTATCAAAATAAATCATCTGTATACCCTTCTTAATTTTAAATCTCTTTTAACAGTTTATCAAAATATTCTAAAAATTTAAATCAAAAGCTTTCTTAGGAATAATAAAAAGAGGACAAAGAAAGTTTTTGTCCTCTTTTTACAAACCCATATTTTCAATTTATTTAGAGAATAATTTTTTATGAGTTTGATAATATCCATCCATTATTTGCTCCGGTTTTCCTTGTTCAATTTGATCAACCGCTTCAGCAATAATATCTAATGCTTGTGTATAATCAAAATTACTATTAAATAAAACTGTAGCTTGATTATAAGCATCGGCTAATTCAGGATAGTTATTACTATTACGATATCTATTAGCATATTGCAAAATTTCTTCTGCTAAAGTTGCACTGGCAATAATTTCATCTGTTTTTTCACCTAAAATATCTAAATCGCTTTGCGTATTGATTAAATCCTTGGTAATTTCGTCAATATCTATAATTTCTTGATTTAATTTTTCATCTACATTATCAATTTCGTCATTAACCCTGTACATAAATTCAAGATATTCATTTGATAAACCTGGTAAGTTCAACTTTTGTAACTCACGCTTCATTCGATGCAATTCAACGTCAAAATGTTGAATTGCTGCGCGGGCATCTTTTTCTTCTTTCCACAAATTAGAAACACTATCGTTAATTGACTTTTGCTTTTCTTCAATTTTCGTTAATGTTTTAATATCATTTTCCATTTTTTCAGCAATAAGAGAATATTGAACTAACTTATTTTGGGAATCATTAAGGTACTTTTCGAACCATGATTGGATTCCATTAATTCGTTCTTGCAACCCTTGTGCCTCTTCTAATTCGTCGTGATTCAATGTATAATTTTGCTTCAAACGATTTAAGTCAGCCAAAAGATTTTTTTCTTGTGTTTGAGCATGTTTGATAAATTTACCAAACATTTCAAACTTCTTTTGTACTTTTTGACGTGCAGTATATTCATCTTCTAACACTTCATAAATTCCATCAATTTTATCAGCGATATCTTTATCTAGCACTTTGGCATTTGAAACTTCTAGTTTTTTCAAATTATCTTCGTTAATTTGAATTTGATTTTCCAATTCTTTTATTTGTGCCCCTAAATCCCTAGGAAATGCAAAACCCTGTTTTCCCATTTGAGACACGGCTTCTGTTAATTCTTTTAATTGAGTTGGAAAAGTTGTTTTAATATTCTTATACACGGGAGGAATATCTTCTAAGTCTCTTTCCATCTCAGCAGTTGCATCGCGTAACTCATTCAATGGATGATCTGAACTTACGTAGTCCCCCCTCTTAGTTATTTCAGAATATGTATCAAAATCATTTTCTAATTCGACTAATTTTTCTTCTAACTTATCAATACTTGGTCCAAATGAAAAATTCTTTGCGAGTAATGTTTTTCTGATATTCTTATATTTTTGATTTAATTCTTCAACCGCTACTTGATGCTCTTTGGCACGTGCTTCAATTTTTTCTAACATTTTTTCAATGTTATGTTGCTTTTCTTTTGCGGTTTCTAATTTAGTATTAACTTCTAAAATATATGTTCTTTCTTTATAAAATTTATATTTTTCATTTAATTCATTCAAATCTAGAATCATTTCTGATATTTCAGGATAAACTCTTTTAATAAGATGCTTATAGTTTTTTTGAACTTCTTCAAACTCACTTAAACTTTCTCCTGTTAAATGTAAATTCTTGATTTGCTTAATCTTTTTTTCCAGCCCACTATCTGTTAATTCTTCTAATTCTTCTTGATTACTATTAATTTGCTTTTTAAAAGATTTTTGGAAATATAAAATTCCTAAATACAGTAAAATTGCTATCACAACAATAGCGACAAAAAAAACTATCATAATCTTAACCACCCTTGTTATCTTGCGTATCAATATTTATTTGTTGAATTATTTATTTATTACGTATAAAATTAAAATCTAAAATTAATTATATCATAGTAACGTTGTATGATACATAGTTATTATTAGATTGATTATAAATAAATTTAGAATTGTTAGGAATGATTTTATGACTAAAACTTTATTATCTCAACAGATTGATGCATTACTATTTAATGAATCAAATATCATTGCAAACTTATCAAACGCCTCAGCGCTTCTCAATGATACGATGGAAGATTTAAACTGGGTTGGCTTTTATCTTTACGATGATAAATTAGATGAACTAGTCCTTGGTCCTTTCCAAGGAAAAGTTGCTTGTATGCACATCAAAAATGGTGAAGGTGTTTGTGGTACTGCGCTAAAACAGGGTTCGTCTCTTTTAGTTCCTAATGTTCATGAATTTGCTGGTCATATTGCCTGTGATTCAGCAAGCAATTCAGAATTAGTAGTTCCAATTTTCAAAGATGGTAAACCTTTTGGTGTACTTGATATCGATTCACCTTCTTTAAATCGTTTCACAAAAGAAGATCAAGCAAATATGGAAGAATTTGTTTCTGTCTTAGTAAATCACTTATAAAGGTTGACTTTATAAGTTTAATTTGTTATCCTATTGTTTGTGTAAAATAATGCAGCAGCGTACGGTAAGAACGTCAACATTTTATTGCCTTCGTGGTTCTACAAGTAACTTTTCGGCTGCAAAAGCGAAAGTCTAAAATAAAATGCACGAATACTAAGTACGTAACGGATTATTTTACTCCAACATATTTTATATTTTTTTGGAGGAATTTTAAATGTCTCGTTATACAGGTCCTTCTTGGAAAGTATCACGTCGTTTAGGTTTTTCATTATCAGGTACTGGTAAAGAATTATCACGTCGTCCATACGCTCCAGGTCAACATGGTCAAAACAATCGTCGTAGCTTATCAGAATACGGTAAGCAATTACAAGAAAAGCAAAAGCTTCGCATGACTTATGGAATGACAGAACGTCAATTCTCAAACTTGTTCAAAAAAGCTGGTAAGATTCGCGAAGGTAAGCACGGTGAAAACTTCATGAAGCTTCTTGAAACTCGCTTAGATAACGTTGTTTACCGTTTAGGTTTGGCTTCAACTCGTCGCCAAGCTCGTCAATTGGTTAACCACGGTCACATCACTGTTGATGGTAAGCGTGTTGATATCCCTTCATACGAAGTTACTCCTGGTCAAGTAATTTCTTTACGTGAACGTTCAAAAGACTTAACAATTGTTAAAGAATCTCTTGAAGCTCTTGTTGGTCGCGTTCCTTTCGTTAACTTCGACGAAAACAAGATGGAAGGTACTTTAGTACGTCTTCCAGACCGTGAAGAACTTGATGCTAATATTGATGAAGCTCTTGTTGTTGAATTCTACAACCGTTAATATTTAGCAATTTTATAGCAGTCTCTTTTAGAGGCTGCTTTTTTTTGGAGGAATTTATGTCAGATAATGTACAAGATCGTCTAGATCAAGGTTTTTATGGTACTCCCAAATTAAAACCCGATGAACAAAATAAATACTTAGGTACCTACCGTGAACGTGTATATCTAGGTATTACTTTTAATGACCTACAAATTAACGAAGGGGCTTGTTTGAAAGCTATTGAACTTGCTCTTCAAGAAAACCCATCATTTATTTTAAAATTTCATGGTAAACTTCCTACATCAATTGTCAAAGTTGGAATGAAAATCGCCAAAAATACTGGAACTCATTTTGAATACTTATCAAATGAATCTTTTAAAAATTCTACTGATTCATTTGCAATGATAGTTTGTCATCCAAAACAAGCTTTAAATATTCCGGATATATCCGCCCAAAAACTTTATCCTGATCTCTTTATTACCAAGGAAAGTTCGAATGATAATACGAAAAAAAGTTTTTGGTCACGTATCTTTGGCTCGTTATAGTTTTATTTAAAAATTACGGAGGTAGATTTGATGAAACCACTAGCTTTTAAGATGCGCCCACAAAACATAGATGAAGTTGTCGGTCAACAACATCTTGTTGGGCCCGGAAAAATTATCAGGAGAATGGTAGATGCTAAATTATTATCTTCCATGATTTTATATGGCCCACCCGGAACGGGAAAAACTAGTATTGCAAGTGCCATTGCAGGTTCTACCAAGTATGCATTCCGTAAATTAAACGCAGCAACCGATTCTAAAAAACAACTCGAACAAGTTGTTGAAGAAGCTAAATTTAGTGGTACTGTCATATTATTATTGGATGAAATTCATCGTTTAACCAAACCCAAACAGGATTATTTACTCCCTCATCTTGAAAATGGAGAAATTGTCCTCATTGGTGCTACAACAGAAAATCCATATATTTCAATCAATCCTGCAATCCGTAGTCGGACTCAAATTTTCGAAGTGTTTCCACTAACACAAGACGATATTAAGCAAGCAGTTAACCGAGCTTTAAAAGACAAGCAAAATGGACTAGGTTCGCTCAACATCAAATTAGACGACGATGCTTTAGAACAACTTAGTTTAGCAACATTTGGTGATTTGCGTAGTGCTCTAAATGCACTTGAGTTGGCTTGTAAGTCAACTCAGCCTGACGATCATAATGAAATTATTATTACTTTAAATATCATCAACGATTGTTTGCAAAAAAAATCGCTTGTTCATGATAAAAACGGCGACGCCCATTACGATACGATTTCTGCCTTTCAAAAATCTATCCGTGGTTCAGACGTAGATGCAGCATTACATTATTTAGCCCGTTTAATTGAAGCACAGGATTTACCAACAATCAGCCGCCGTTTAATTACTATTGCATATGAAGATATCGGGTTAGCTAATATGCCTGCTGTCACAAGAACAGTCCTTGCTGTACAAGCTGCTGAACGAATTGGTTTTCCAGAAGCAAGAATCCCATTAGCCGATTCAGTTATCGAACTATGCTTATCACCTAAATCGAATTCTGGTATTCTTGCAATTGATTCTGCTTTAAACGATATAAAAAGTGGAAATTATGGATCTATTCCTAACCATCTTAAAGATGCTCATTATAAAGGGGCTAAAAATCTAGGTCATGGCACAACTTATAAATATCCTCATGATTTCCCACATGATTGGGTTAAACAAGATTATCTACCTCAAAGTATGAAGGATAAACAATACTACTATCCAAAAGAAAATGGAGCATTTGAAACTAGTTTAGGCCAGCAATATCGTCGTCTAAAAGAGGCTCAAAACAAATAATTGAACTTATACGTCTAATATGGTATTATAATTATGGTTTCTGAGGTGTACGCGTTATCTCGTCGTATGGTTGACCGAACAATTTTAAAATTGGTTTTCTTAAGCACTTGTGGATTGAAGCCTTTTACACGAAGGTAATTGAATCAAGTTATTTGAATACCACCTGCACTATTCGCGGGTTCAACTACAGAGATGATTAACGGCACTACCGGATATTGAAGTTGGGTTTTCCCAGCTTCTTTTTTTATTAAATGAGGTATTTATATGATAAACATTATATTATTTCTTGAAGTTTTACTTGGATTAATTATTTCTTTTACTGGCGGATATTTGATTTTAAATCGTAAACGCCATTTTTTAATATTTTATCCTCTTAAGCAACCTGGATTATCAACTTTCATGTTAGTATGGGGTACTATTTTACTAGTGATTGGGATTTTAATCTTACTATTGTGTTTCTTTAAAAATTTAAGTACTCTTTGTATTCTATTACTTACAATAGGAACCATTTGTGAATCAGTTTTACCTTTCGCAATGTTAATTTATTTTCCTCTTAATAAATAAAAAATAATTTTTGTAACGGTTTTCACTTCCTTTTTTTCAAGTTTTACAGTACAATAATGGTGAGAGATATAGTGAGAAAGGATGATTTGTATGTTACAAAAGTACAACAATATTTTAGTTCCAATTGACGGCTCATATGAAGCTGAACTTGCCTTCAAAAAGGCTGTAGCCGTTGCGTTACGTAATGGTGAAGACACTAAATTACACCTCGTTCATGTCGTAGATACTCGTGCCTTTCAAAATATTTCTAGCTTTGATACTGCTATGGTAGAACAAGTTACAGAAACAGCCCGTAAAACTATGGATGGATATATTGAAGAAGCCAAAAAATCAGGTATCGAGCATATTGATTCATCGGTTGAATACGGTGCTCCTAAAACAGTGATTGCTAAAGAACTTCCAAAAGAATTAGGAATTGATTTAATTATGATTGGTGCCACAGGTTTAAATGCGGTTGAACGCTTGTTAATTGGATCTGTTACAGAATACGTAACAAGAACAGCTGATTGCGATGTTCTTGTAGTACGGACAGACTTAGAAAATAAACCAGCCCTTTCAAAAGAGCAACGAAAAGGTTTCTCAGAAAATAAATAATTAACCAAAATGAGGCTAGGGATTGAATTAACACACTTAATCCCTAGCCTCTTTAATTATTTAATTTTACATCACAATTTACCAAATGATCATCAACCATGCCGCTAGCTTGCATGAAAGAATAGATAGTAACCGGGCCGACAAATTTAAACCCTTTTTTCTTTAAACTTTTAGCTATTTGCCGCGATAATTCCGTTTCCTTGGGAATTTCTTCTTGGTGATGGTAGTGATTAATAATGGGTTGATAATGAATTATATTCCAAAAATATTCACTTAACTTTTTATTTTCTTGATGCATCTGCTTTACAAGTTTGGCATTGTTAATTATCGCTTGAATCTTATTTCTATTCCGAATAATAGTTGGATTTTGCATCAGTTGTTCTACCTCAACTTCTGTAAAATTTGCAATCTTATCCGGATCAAAATCAAGAAATGCCTTTCTTAAATTTTCTCGTCTTTCCAAAATTAACTCCCATTTCAATCCAGACTGCAGCGATTCGAGTGCCAGAATTTCAAATATTTTATTTTCATTATATTCTGGTTTTCCCCACTCTAATTCATGGTACGCTTGTAAACTCTCTGATTTTTGATAACTCCAGGAACATGTGGTCATATTTACACCTTCTTTCACTAATTAATATACAAAAAAAGTCATTAAATTAGATTAAAATCTAACTTAATGACTTTTTATTTATTCACCGATAATTTTTTTACCAACTTTTTCAGTTCCTAATTCAACGAAGTCATAATGAATTTCTTCATTTGCTTTAAATTCATCGATAGCTAACTGAATTAATTGGTCGATTAAATCGCTGTAGTTAATGCCTGAAACTTCCCATAATTGTGGATATAATGAAATGTTTGTAAATCCTGGTAATGTGTTAACTTCACCAAAGTAAGGTACATCATTTTCATCAACTAAAAAGTCCATACGTGCTAAACCACGATTGTCTAATGCGCGGAATGCATCTAATGACATTTGTTGGATTTCTTTAGTTAATTTTTCAGGTAAGTTAATTGGCATTTCAAAGACAACTCCTGAAGCGTCAACGAATTTATTGTTATAATCATACCAATCATCACTTCCTGGTATTGAAATAGCTCCTAATTTTGAAGCTTTAATATCTAAGTTACCAAGAACTGAACATTCTACTTCACGAGGATTCTTGATTGCTTCTTCAACTAAGATCTTGAAATCATATTTGAAACCATCTTGTAAAGCTTCATTATATTCTTGTTCATTAGTTACTTTATGAATACCTACTGATGAACCTTGACGAGCTGGTTTAACAAAAACTGTTTCTCCAAGTTCTTCAACGATTTTTGCATATGGGTATTCTTTTTGATTATCTGGTGTTACCAAAACATATTTAGTATTTCTAATTCCATTAATTGTAAGTAACTTCTTAGTTAAATCTTTATCAAATGATACAGCAGATGATGCAATTCCACTACCAATCCATGGCTTGTTAAGTAAACGGAATAAACCTTGAACTGTACCATCTTCACCCATGTTACCGTGAATTACTGGGTAAAATACATCAACATCTTTAACTTCAGATAAGTTTTGAATGTTAGCTAATGGATTTGAAAAATCAACATCTTTAGTTACTTCAGCAACCACTTTATCTTCATTTTCGCCATCAAAAATACGCATTGAGGCTTCGTTGCCTAATAAGAAACCTTTTTTTGTGAACATGAAAACTGATACTTCATATTTTTCTTTATCTAATGCATCATAGATGTTATGAGCTGAACGCTTTGAAACATCATGTTCAGAAGAATTCCCTCCAAACAACAGCGCAATGTGTAATTTTTTATTTTCCATTAAGTTATCCGTCCTATCATAAAATAATATTAATTCGATTGTTGTAGTTAATCTCTTCAACTTATAAAATAATACCATTAAATAGAAATTTTGTCAGTTATTATTTTTTAAAGTTCCTTAAAATCTTTACCAAAGTCAGTCAGATTTTCAAAACCATTATCAGTCACTAAAATATCATCTTCAATTCTGACCCCACCAATTTCTGGTAGATAAATTCCTGGTTCGATTGTAATAATTTGGTTGGGTTGTAATTCATCAGAATAACTTCCACCAATATTAGGTAATTCATGGATATCAAGACCAATTCCATGCCCCATTCCATGATTAAAATATTTTCCATAACCCGCTTTTTCAATCACTGCACGTCCAATTTCATCGAGTTGCTTTCCAGTAACCCCTGGTTTTATTGCAGCTACAGTTGCATTTAACGCTTCTAATACTATTTGGTAAATTTCTTTAATTTTACTATCAGCTTTGCCTAAATTAAATGATCGTGTTATATCGCTAGTATATCCATCAACATAATATCCAAAATCTAAAGTTATTATGTCCCCATTTTTTAATGTTTCATCTGTATATGTTGCATGTGGCCAAGCTGTTCGGCTTCCACTAGCAAAAATGGTTTCAAATGAAGCTTTTTGCGCTCCATTTTTTCTCATATAATAATCTAATTCTAGTACCATTTGCTTTTCGGTTTTGCCAACTTCAACTTCTTTTAAAAGATGTTCAAATCCCTTTTTAGAAAGCTCCGTAGCCCTTTTTACATTCTTAATTTCATCTTGATCTTTTACAGAACGGAATTGTTCTAATACACCCGAAAGATTTACCAAGTCATGACTGGCATTTTCATCTAAAAAATCATAACTCAAATAATCTAACGTTCCTTCAAAAGCCATGGCAATTAATTTTTTTCTTTCCATTATTTTAATTGCTTCGCCCAAATAATTGCGCGTAATTACATGATCTATATCTGGATTATTTACAATTAATTGTTGTTCAAAACGACTATCTGTAATAATATAGTCCCCAGACTCCGTTATTAAACCAATACCATCATCACCCGTAAAACCAGTGAAATAGTACAAATTATATTTATCAGTTATCAAAAACGCATCTACAAACACTGTTTGCATATACTCTTTTAAAGCTTCACGCCGTTTTTTGAAGTTTATCATATTTCCTCCTAAATATATAAAAAAAGGTTGGATATATATCCAACCTTAACAGTTATTATTCAGCAACTGGGTAAACTGATACTTGCTTCTTGTCACGGCCTTTGCGTTCAAACTTAACAACACCTGTAACTTTAGCAAATAATGTGTTATCTCCACCCATACCAACGTTTGTACCTGGGTAAATACGTGTACCACGTTGACGGTATAAAATTGAACCACCTGATACAACTTGACCGTCAGCACTCTTAGCACCTAAACGTTTTGAACGAGAGTCACGGCCGTTTGATGTTGAACCGCCACCCTTTTTGTGAGCGAAGTATTGTAAATTCATTAACATAGTAGCTTGCACCTCCATCTTATCGATCTTTAATTTTTATATATTCACCATAGTTTTTCTCAATATCTGTTAGTCCTAATTTAAAACTATCCATTAACAATTTAACTTCAGGATTAAGAATATCATTCTCATTCAAAGTAACTTTCAACAAACCACCATTTTTTTCATTAGAAATAATATGCGGTTTTACATGTAAAAGTTGTTCTAGACTGTTAATCGTATTGATAGATAGAACAGAAACAGCTGAGCAAACAATGTCGAAACCATACTCTCCAGCTCCAGCATGCCCTTGCATGTCAAAGCCCAAAAGACAATCGTTTTGATATAAAAACTTTACTCTAATCATTTAAAATTAAGCGTTGATTGAGTCAATAACAACCTTTGTGTATGGTTGACGATGACCTTGCTTAGTGTGTTGGTGTTTCTTTGGTTTGTACTTGAAAGTAACAACTTTCTTAGCACGACCTTGTTTTTCAACTGTTGCTTCAACAGTAGCACCTTCAACGAATGGTGTACCGATAACAGTCTTGTCACCACCAACAAAAACAACTTTATCAAAAGTTACCTTGTCACCAGCGTTTGCGTCAAGTTTTTCAACGTAGATTGTTTGGCCAGCTTCAACTTTAAGTTGCTTGCCACCTGTTTGAATAATTGCGTACATCAATGTGCACCTCCTCTTAAAATACTTAGACTCGCCGTAATGTAGTGTCTCAAAAGAGAACTTTAACTTAAAACGTGCGGTTGCAGATGTGATATGCACAAATACAACACTAAAATAATAGCAAATTTTTGTCTTAACGTCAATTAAAAACTAAAAAAGATTTGAAAAAAAATTTCAAATCTTTTTTAACTATAATAATTTATTTATTAGTCATACCTTTATCAGATTGAACATGTTTCCAATATGCTGCGTAAATGCTCTTTAATGCTTGCATATTTACACCACTATCTGAATTAGTTACTCCTGGAAATGCTACGACTACAACTACTTGCGGATTTTTGTAAGGAGCAAAACTAATCGCACTTAAAGTCGTTGTTTCATTTTTACCATAATTTGTTTCAGCAGTCCCTGTTTTGGCAGCAATCCCTGGATTAATATCTTTCATACTTGTTCCAGTAGCATATGAACTTGAACCATGAACCACATTCCACATTCCGGAATGAATAATGTTCCAGTAAGAATTTGGAACATTGATGACGCCCGTAATTTTAGGTTGAGCTTCATACTTAACTTGTCCAAGCTTCCCATTTTTAGCATTTGCTCGAATTGCTTGTAATATGTGCGGTTGAATTTTATACCCTTTATTAGCTAGTATTGACGCATATTCGGCTAATTGAATTGTTGTATAAGCATCATAGTTACCATATGATAAATCCAAGGCACTTCCGATATATTTCTGAGTACTTGGCCCTTCTAATCCGGACACTTCACCTGACATATCAATTCCAGTTCTCACGCCAAGCCCAAAATCATTGAAGTTATTTCGAAGTTTATCAAAAATTGAAGTTGGCATCGTTAAACGTGCCCCATAACTATACTTAAATCCAGCTTCTTTCATCGCTAATTGCATCATATATGAGTTGGATGAAACCATCAACGCATCTGAAGCTGTTAACGGAATATTCGCAGATCCGCTCTTATTAAACCATGAACCTTTACTTGGGGTATCCATAACTTTTATTGGCATATCAACAAGAGTATTATTACTTGGGGTAATAACTCCCGATTTTAGAGCACCAATAATCATAGCTGGTTTTACAACTGATCCCATTGTAATTGATTGGTTAATGGCTCCCGCTGGATTTTCCGTAGTTTTACCAGTTTTAGGATCCCGGTAGACTCCAGCCATTCCATAAATTCCACCTGTATGTGGATTAATTGCAATTGCATATCCACCACTCGAAAATCCACCGATACCTGATACGGTTTTATTAACAATATCTTGCATTTCTTTTTGAAAAGGAGCGTTAATCGTTAATTGGAGATCGTCACCAGGTTGGCCCCCATATTCTTTAATTTTTTTAACGATTTTATTATTTCTTGTAACTACTTGTGTTATTCCCTTACTTCCTTTTAAAGCATCTTGATATCTAGATTCCAAATAACTTGAACCAACACTATCATTTCGAGAATAACCTTGAGCGAGAAATATCCCTAAACTGTCACTTGGTAACCCTTGTTTTTCAGTAGTTACGGTCCCTGTTAGGTTCTTAATATATTCTCCATCTGGATAACTTCTTGTCCAATCGGTTCCAATTTTAATTCCTGGCATAGCAGATAAATTTTCCCCGACTTCAGCCATCTCCGTATCAGAAACATCCTTAGTTTTAAGATATACATTAGAAAGCGAATATGCTCCACTCATCTTATGATAAATTACAGCCGCTTCTTTTTGCTTTTTAGAGAAATTATCTGTTAAATCATGCTTTTTAACATATAACGTTTCCTGGCGGCTTAAATCCCCATTAGTTAGCGATGCTGCATTCGGGATTTGTTTTTGTATTCGACTTGCATTTTTGGGAGTAGCTAAATAATATTCTGCTTCCATTGTTTTTGTTATTGATTCAGTATCAACTGAAACATATGTAACAAGTTTATCTGCAACACTTTTCATTTGATCGTTGGTTACAACTACAGGCTTTGTATATAAGATTGCGCGGCTTGAATTATTTGCCACGATTAATTTTCCTGTAGAATCATAAATCATACCTCTTTGTACATTAGTTGTTTCAATATGAGTATCGTTATTCGTTGCTTCTGCTGAGAATCTATTTCCGTTAACAATCTGTAAATATGCTAATTGACAGATTAAAGCAGCAAACAATAAAAAGACGACAATGAATAAAACATTCAAACGAATTGGTATCAAAGAATTTTTAGAATTCCCTCTTGATCGCCGTGAATTTCTTAAATTTTTCACTTCTGATTGCTCCTCTTATAATTACAAATATATTTATAAACACATACTCTATCCTACCATAGAATGCACTTTTTGACTGTAATTTTTCCTTAAAGATTTTAAAATTTTTAAGTTCATATTCCATCACTTTTTTATCACTTTAACATGTGTTATTCTAAAATTTAGTTGATACTTAGAAAGGATTTACTTATGAAAAAACGTTTCAATTCTATATTTTTGGACCATAACGTACTTTGGTTCAGTTTTTTTATTCCGATGGGGATTTCTTTAGTTTATTTTATTTCACGCCAAATGTTTCCATTCGGAAATAATACAATCTTAACAGTTGATTTAGGACAACAATATGTTGATTTTTATTCATTTTTTAAAGATACACTCTTACATCATCCTGAAAGATTTTTCTTTTCATTTTCAAAAGCAATTGGAGGGCAAATGATTGGTGAATGGGCATATTACTTGCTTAGTCCTTTCAATCTAATTCTTCTATTCTTTTCTCAACAAAATATTACAGCAGGAATTTTGCTCATAACTATTTTAAAATATGGTTTTTCAGGTTTATCCTTTGCATATTTTTTAGAAAAAAGAAAAATCACTGATGGGTTGATTACAATTTCATTCGCTACTTCATATGCATTCATGGCTTGGAATGTTGCTAATCAGTTAAATCTCATTTGGACAGATGCGCCAATCCTTTTACCATTTATAATTTTAGGATTCTTTAATTTAATGGAAAAGAAGAACTATTGGTTGTATCCTTTAACATTAGCATTAATGTTTCTTGATAACTATTATATGGGGTATATGGTTGCCATTTTCTTATGTTTATTCTTTATTTGGTACCAAACTTCATATTTTAGCTCAATTCAAACATTACTAAAAAATATCAGAAATTTTATTATTCATAGTTTTTTAGCAGCTAGCAGTGTAGCTGTCTTACTTATTCCAACATTTTATACTTTAATTAATAGCAAAGGCCAATATACTGAACAAAATATTCATTTAAAGATAGAATATAATCCACTAAAAATATTATCAAAGTTTACTATCGGGTCCTTTGATTTTGAACAAATGCCTACTGGTTATCCGAATTTGTTTATCGGGAGTTTGGGATTAATTTTATTTTTCCTATACTTCTTTAACCCTAATAAACAAATTAAAGAAAAAATTAGCGCTTCATTAGTAAGCATCCTTTTATTTGGTTCATTATTTTTCGAGCCACTAGATTTACTTTGGCATGGAATGCAATTTCCAGTTTGGTATCCCTACCGTTTTTCTTTTATAGTTTCATTTTGGATGCTCTTTTTGGCTGCTAACGCCATTCAAGATTACTCCGTTAGCATTCCCAAATTTCAAGCTGCTTTTGTGAGTTTATTATTAATTGGAATTATTATTTATTCTTGGATTAATCAAAATAAATTCAGCTATATTTCGAAAGAAACTTTAATTTTAACATCTGTTTTCTTTGTTTTAGCTTTAGTGATATTAAATATGCATAGTGGTTTTGAGCGCCTAATTTTAAAGAAAATTTTGTTTTTATCTTTTGTTATCATTGAATTAAGTACTAATTTTATTTACTCACTTAATAATCTAAGTTACTTATCTCAAGATGAATTTGCGAATCCGAGCGCTGCACTTTCAAAAAATAGTCAATGGATTTCTCATAAAGATTCTTCTTTTTATCGAATCGGACAAATTTATAGTCGTACTAAAAATGATGGGCTCGCTCACAATATGAATTCCGGATCTTATTTTAGTTCCGCACTTGAAAAAACCATCCCGGATTTTTATGGAATGATTGGACAACCAGATGGTGATAATTATGTTACTTATTCCAATGGAACACTCATAACTGATAGCTTATTGGCAATGAAGTATTTTATAGCTCCACGTAATTATGCGGAGCTAGATAGTACTACGAGCCAAGGATATCCTTTAATGCAATTATCACAAAGACAAGATTTATCTTCATATAAATATTTACATGAAGATCGGCGTACAAAAATTTTTAAAAATCAATTTTCTTTGCCGCTTGGATATGCTAGTAACGCTTCAATTAGCAAGATTCACAACATTTTTGATAATCCAATCGGATATCAAACAAATTGGTTAAACTCTGTATCAAATTCAATGCCGCAAACTCGTTATTTTACAGCTATTAACTTTAATCATGTAATCTTTAGTAATACTAAACAACAAACAACATTAACCAATGCTACCTTCAAGAAAAGTAATCCAAATAAAGTAGCAAAAATTATTTTTAAATTTACTCCTAAAACTAATGATTCATACTATCTTTCCTTAGGAAGTAACTTAGATAAAGATAATGTTGAATGGTATTTAAATGACGAAAAAATGAATAATTATGACACATTTCGCCACACTACTTTAGTTAATGTCGCTAATCATGCTAAAAATCATGAAATTACAATCACTGCTAAATTTAAAAATGATAATCTTTGGCTAGAAAATTTCGTACTTTATCAAATGGATAATAAACTTGTCAAAAGTAAAATAAAGAAAATTGCTGAACAATCATGGCAACCAAAGTACTTGAGCGATACCCATTTGACGGGACCTATTCATATTAGTAAATCACATCAATGGTTCACAACAACAATTCCTTACAATAGTGGTTGGAAAGCTTATATTGATGACAAAGAAGTTACTCCTAAAAAAGTACAAAATACATTTCTTGCCTTTCCGATAAATAAAGGTAAGCATCAAATAACCTTGAAATATACCCCACCATATTTCTTCTTAGGCTTATGGATTTCCATTATTTCTATTGGTATTTTAGGAATTATAAATATTAAGGAAACTCACATATATAATCATCTGAAAAAAATGTTTCAAAATTAAAAAACGCTAGAAACTACGTAATTAAACGTTGAATTTCTAGCGTTTTTTTTGACTGAAATATAGTTTTTATCAGTCTCTTTTTTATTATTCTTCTACCTTTTTATCAGAATCAACTTTTTCTTCGTTAGCTTCCTTTGAAGGTTTTACTTGCCCAATTGCTGATAAATCAAATACTAAATAAACACCGTCACAATCAAGTGTAACTGTTTTAGTTTCTTGATCAATGCTATCAACAATCCCGTGAAGACGACCAATTGTTACAACTTCGTCACCTTTTTTCAAATTACCAAGCATTTCTTGTCGTTTTTCTTGTTGTTTTTTTTTGTGGACGTAACATCATAAAATATAATAGTCCAATAAAAACAACGAACATAATAATTGTTTGTGTATTTTGCATCTTCAATTCTCCAATCTACTTTACTATATTAACTACCTTATCAAATTATTAATAAATTGACTAGTTTAACTTAAAAGTTTCTCTTGCTGTTATTGTAACCATATTCTTCAAAGAATGCTTCTCTAAACTCAAGTAAATTATCATTCATAATTGCTTCACGCACATCTTTCATCAAGTTTAATAAGAAGTATAAGTTATGGTAACTTGTTAAGCGTAAGCCAAATGTTTCATCAGCGTGAATTAAGTGACGAACATATGCACGTGTGTAATTACGGCATGTATAACAATTACATTTAGGATCAATTGGTGAAAAATCACGCTCGTATTTCTTATTTTTAACCACTAATCGTCCTTGAGAAGTCATACAAGTTCCGTTACGGGCAATTCGAGTTGGAAGTACACAGTCAAACATATCTACTCCGCGAATTACTCCATCGATTAACGCATCTGGCGACCCAACTCCCATCAAGTAACGTGGCTTATTTTCTGGTAACATTGGCGTTGTAAAATCTAAAACTCGATTCATTTCTTCTTTAGATTCACCAACTGATAGTCCCCCAATTGAATAACCTGGGAAATCCATTGAAACAAGGTCTCTAGCACTTTGTTGACGAAGGTCTTTGTATCCTCCACCTTGAACAATTCCAAATAACCCTTGACGATCAGGGTTTTTATGGGCTTTTAACCCACGCTCTGCCCAACGACTTGTTCTTTCTACTGATTTTTTAATATAGTCATAACTTTCAAAAAATGGCGGACATTCATCAAAACTCATCATAATATCAGCGCCTAAAGCATTTTCAATATGAATCGCTTTTTCTGGTGACAGAAAAAGTTTATCGCCGTTTAGGTGGTTTCTAAAATAAACCCCTTCTTCTTTGATATTTCTTAATTCAGCTAATGAAAAGACTTGAAAACCACCCGAATCAGTTAAAATTCCCTTGTCCCAATTCATGAATTTGTGAAGACCACCAGCTTGTTCAACTAAGTCTTCTCCTGGCCGAAGCCATAAATGATATGTGTTAGATAAAATTATATTAGCCCCCATTTCATCTAACTCTTCTGGGGCCATGGCTTTAACAGAAGCAAGTGTCCCTACCGGCATAAACATTGGTGTTGGAAAAGTTCCGTGCGGAGTAATAATTTCTCCTAAACGCGCTCCTGTGTGTTTATCTGTTTTTATTAATCGATATTTGATTGCAGGTTCAGTCATAAAAATCTCCTTTATTTAATAAACATTGCATCACCAAAGCTAAAGAAACGGTATTTTTCTTCAACTGCGTGTTTGTATGCATTTAAGATATTTTCTCTGCCTGTAAATGCTGCTACTAGCATTACTAAGGTTGATTTAGGCAAGTGGAAATTTGTAATAAATGCTTGAACAACCTTCCATTCATACCCTGGTTTAATAAAGATATCAGTCCATCCACTATCTGCTTTAATTTCACCATTAAATTTTGAACCAATAGTTTCAAGAGTACGAATACTTGTTGTACCAGTTGCAACAATTTTACCACCATTTTTTCTTACTTCGTTTAAAATAT
The DNA here is from genome assembly GCF_000615845.1 of Ligilactobacillus hayakitensis DSM 18933 = JCM 14209. GTDB lineage: Bacteria > Bacillota > Bacilli > Lactobacillales > Lactobacillaceae > Ligilactobacillus > Ligilactobacillus hayakitensis. The sequence continues at coordinate 18,448 of NZ_BAML01000001.1, read as the reverse complement.
CAGCTGATTCTTGTGAAAGGCGATAAAATTCACTATGCATTTTGTGATTTTCAATTTTATCTTCACTAACTGGTCTAAATGTTCCTAAGCCGACATGAAGAGTTAAATATACTAGCTTTACCCCTTTATCTTCAATTTTTTGAAGTAATTCTTTAGTAAAGTGCAATCCTGCTGTTGGAGCTGCTGCTGATCCAATTTCACGAGAATAGACCGTTTGATACATTTCTTTATCTTCAAGTTTTTCTTTGATATATGGTGGTAATGGCATTTCTCCTAGCTTGTCCAAAATTTCCATAAAAATTCCATCATACTCAAATTCAATAATTCGACCACCGTGTTCTAATTCTTCAGTAACAGTTGCAATTAAAGCGCCATCACCAAATGAAATTTTGGTTCCCACTTTAGCACGCTTAGCTGGCTTAACTAAAGTTTCCCATTGATCACCTTTAATATTATTTAATAATAACATTTCAACATGTCCACCTGTTTCAGGTTTTACACCATAAATTCTGGCAGGCATAACCCGTGAATCATTCATGACTAATGCATCCCCTGGATTTAGTTCATCGATAACATTATAGAAGTAATCATCACAATATTCCCCTGTTTTACTATCTAAAACAAGCATTCTAGATTGATCACGTTTTTCTAACGGTGTTTGCGCAATCAATTCTTCCGGTAAATTATAATTAAAATCTTCAGTCGTTAAATGTTCTTCACTCATTATTATCCCTCATTATTTTCATATTTTATTCCTAAATGTTCGTACGCTTCAGGGGTAACAACTCTCCCCCTTGGTGTCCGTTTTATAAAACCAATTTGCATTAAGTAAGGCTCGATTACTTCAGCAATTGTATCAGTTTCTTCCCCGATATTAGCAGCAATGGTATTGAGTCCAACTGGACCACCATTATAAAAACGAATCATTGATTCTATTAACTTTCTGTCCGTTTGATCAAGCCCTTTTTTATCAACACGTAATAAATTCAAAGCATAATCAACGACTCCAACATCAATTGCATCCTTTTGTTGAACTTCAGAAAAATCACGGACACGTTTTAACAATCTATTAGCAATTCTCGGTGTTCCTCGTGAACGGCGCGCAATTTCATGAGCCCCTTGTTCTTTAATTTCAGAAGATAAAATCCTTGCTGATCTTTCAATAATTTTGGTTAAATCGCCTTCACTATAGTACTCCATATGTCCAATAATTCCGAAGCGCGTACGAAGCGGAGCTGATAGCATCCCCGCCCGCGTTGTCGCTCCAATCAAAGTAAATGGCGGTAATGGGAAATGAACTGGATGAGCAGTTGGCCCTTGCCCGATAATGATATCAATAAAATAATCTTCCATTGCAGAGTACAGGATTTCTTCAACTGTTTTTGGCAAACGATGAATTTCATCAATAAATAATACATCTCCGGGCTCCAATTCATTTAATAATGCTACTAAATCACCCGGCTTTTCAATTGCAGGTCCTGTGGTTGTTTTTATTTTAACTCCCATTTCGTTTGCGATTACATTTGCTAAAGTTGTTTTCCCTAAACCAGGAGGTCCATATAACAAAACATGATCTAATGATTCTTCACGTTGTTTTGCTGCTTTGATATATACGTCAATTTCATCAATTAAGCGTTGTTGTCCAATATATTGATCAAACATTTTGGGACGTAAACTCATGTCAACAAATTCATCACCATTTGTTTGTTCCGTCGAAATAATTCTTTCGTCTTCAAATGCCATTATTTCCCTCCTTTCATTTTTCTAGATTATTTCATAATCAAGCGTAGTCCTTGGCGTAAGAAATCATCTGTTGATTTGCCATCAAAATCTTGTAATTTTTTCGCAACTTTTTTAACTTCAGTCTTGGTATATCCTAATGCTAATAACGCTTCGATACTTTCATTAAGATACTTAGAATCGACATTTAATGATAAATCTAATGTTTCTTGACCAGCAAAACTTTCACTGTCTAAATCAGAAAGTTTGCCTTTCAAATCAAGTACAATCTGTTTTGCTGTTTTCTTCCCAATCCCTGGAACTTAGTTAAGTATTTATCATCATCATTATCAATAGCAAAAACTAAGCCTCGATTGTCATCATTCGCTAAAATTGCAAGTGCACTTTTAGGTCCGATACCTGAAACATCTAGTAATTTCAAGAATAACTTTTTTTCTGAAGATGTTTTAAATCCATATAAAGTTATACTATTTTCTCGAACTGCTTGATAGACAAAAATTTTAGTTTCCGTATTTTCTTCATATCTAAAAGGGTTGGCACAATAGACTAAATACCCTACACCTTGATTTTCTAATACTATATATGAGGGTGTTATTTCTACTACCGTCCCCGTTAAAAACTCGTACATAATGTTTTCCTTTTTATTAATAATCTTCTATAATTCCTGTTTCATGCGGATCTTGAATTCGCTTAAACATCTTTTCTAAATTTTTATTCGTCAACCTGATTAACGTTGGACGTCCGTGTGGGCAATTAAATGGATTTTTACATTCTGCTAATTGCTTGAGAATTGATTTAGCTTGTACAGGCTCTAAATGATGGTTAGCTTTAATAGATTGCTTGCAACTAATCATCATTGCTGTTTCATGCCGAAATTTTTCAATCGTTAAATCTTTATCTTTTAAAAATTCGTCAATTATCTCCTTAATTTCTTCTTGCTCCTGACCTTCTGTAAGCCAAGTTGGATGTTGACGCACAATATAGCTGTTTTGCCCAAAATCTTCAATGATAATTCCTAATTTAGCTAATTTTGGAATCTTTTCATCCAAAATCAATGAATCTGTTGTCGGATAAGTTAAAATAATCGGCACCAATAAATTTTGTTGATCTAAAGTAACATTTCCTATTTCTTTACGATAATACTCATACTTAACCCGTTCTTGAGCAGCATGTTGATCAATTATATATAAACCGTCTGAACTTTCAGCCAGTAAAAATGTTCCGTGAGTTTGTCCTATATATAATAAATCTGGAAAACGTTCTTTAGATCCAGCACTGTTATCGTAAGTTTGACTTTCTTCTGTAACATGTAGATTTTTATCTTCATCAGATTGGTTTGTAATTAAAAAACGTTCATCCCATTTTTTCATTACATTATCTTCTAACTGACTTTTGTTTGTAATAATAATCGGTTCAATTTTTTCTTTTATTACTTCGGGTTTTGTAGTACTAGAACTTCCGACTAGAGGCGCAATTACCTCCTCAGAATATGTTTGTTTTTTTTGAAGACAATCATTTTTTTTCTTATAGACTTGATTTAAACCAACTGACAGCTGTTCAATATCTACCTTCTCTTTTTTTCTACTCTTTAAATTTTCCAACCCATTTGGAATCAGATTTTCTTCACTAATCCGCGCATAAATTGTATCCGCGATTAACTTTGCAAGCACATCTTCATCCGAAATTCGCACTTCTTGCTTCGTTGGGTGAACATTAACGTCGACATAAAGCGGATCAAGTTCAATATTTAAAACAGTTATTGGATAACGGCCAACCATTAACTTTGATCCATATCCCTCAATAATCGCCTTGGATAAGGCAAAATTCTTCACATAACGTCCATTAATCAAAATACTAATCGCCTTTTTGGCTGCTCGCGTAACTTTCGGTAATGATGTATACCCGCTAATTTTAAAGGCGCCAGTTTCACCAGTAAATGATAACATTTCTCTTGCGACCTTAATGCCATAAATCGCACCAATCGTTTGTTGCAAATTATTATTTCCAGCAGACTGGAAAATTGTTTTTCCATTATTACTTAACGAAAAGGCAATATTAGTATGACTTAGCGCTAAACGGTTAACAATATCAGATATCTTAGATAATTCAGTTGCATTAGTTTTAACATATTTTAATCTTGCCGGTGTATTATAGAAAAGATTATTAACAGTTATTTCTGTTCCTTCACGACTTTGAGTTGATTTTAGTTCTTCCTTTTGACCACCTTTAATATGCAACAAAGTCCCAGGCTTTCCTTTTGTTGCTGTTTTCATCACAACATCAGCAACAGAGGAAATACTTGGCAAAGCTTCGCCTCGAAAGCCCAGTGTATTAATTTTAAATAAATCTTCGCGACTTAAAATTTTACTGGTTGCATGTCTTTTAAAAGCCATCTCAACATCCTCAGATTCAATTCCAATCCCGTCATCAATAATTCTAATCTGTTTTAGTCCTGCATCTTCAACCAAAATATCTATTCGACTTGCTTTAGCGTCAATTGAATTTTCAGCTAACTCTTTAACAACCGATGCTGGTCTTTCAACCACTTCTCCAGCTGCAATTTGGTTTGCTAAAACTTCTGAAAGTTCATGTATTCTTGCCATAAGAGTTTAACCCTTCTTTTTGAGTTGTTTTTGCCACTTATAAACGACATTCATTACATCTAATGGAGTCATTTCAATTAAATCTAGATCTTTAATTTCTTTAATTAGTTTATCATCTTTATTATTCACTTGTACTATCTCTGGTGTAAATAATGAAAGTTGTGAATCATCATTATTTTGCTCTTTATTCTTCTTTGTGTTAGTTCGAATTTCTTCTTCATTGACACTTTTGGCTTCGATAATTTTATCTTGTAGTTGCGTTACTTCTTGGCTTTCTAACTTACTCAAAATTACGTCTGCCCGATCAAGTAAATCATTAGGCATTCCCGCTAATTTTGCGACGTGAATCCCGTATGACTTGTCAGCTGGCCCATCTTGCATTTTATGAAGAAAAATTAATTCTCCATTTTCTTCAATTGCGCCAACATGTACGTTACTTAAATGTGGTAGTTCTTCATCCAATACTGTTAATTCATGATAATGAGTTGAAAATAATGTCTTTGCCCCAATATTATCATGTACATATTCAATAATTGATTGTGCTAACGCCATTCCATCAAATGTTGCTGTTCCACGTCCAATTTCATCAAACAACAATAAGCTATTCTTTGTTGCATTTTGTAACGCTTGATTTGTTTCCTTCATTTCTACCATGAAAGTTGATTCACCAGATATTAAATCATCTGCTGCCCCAATTCTTGTAAATATTTGATCAAAAATTGGCATTTTAGCTGATTTTGCTGGAACAAAACACCCAATTTGGGCCATCACAACAGTTAAAGCTAATTGGCGCATATACGTACTTTTACCAGACATATTTGGTCCCGTAATTAATAAAATATCGCGTCCTGATGTCATCTGAATGTCGTTTGGCACATAACTTTGTTTTCCTAATACTCGTTCAACAACTGGATGCCATCCTTCTTGAATTTCTAAATCGCGCGAATCTACCTTCAATTGTGGCTTCACAAATTTTCCTTGTTCACTTACAACTGCAAAGCTTTGAAGAACATCTAATTCTGAAATAACCTTAGCTAAATTTTGAATTCGTTGAATTTGATCTTTAATCTGATCACGTAAATCCACAAATAATTTGTACTCAAGTTCAGTTGCTTTACTTTGAGCACCCAAAATTAATGCTTCTTTTTCCTTTAATTCTGGCGTAATAAAACGTTCTGCATTCGTCAAAGTTTGCTTTCTTTGATAGCGATCTTCAGGTAACTTTTTTAAATTCCCTTTAGAAACTTCAATATAATAACCAAAAACTTTATTAAAGCCTATCTTTAAATTATTAATCCCTGTTTCTTTTCGTTCTTTTGCTTCTAATTCTGTTAACCAACTTTACCATTACGTAATGCATCGTTATACTGATCTAAATCCATATCATAGCCATCACGAATAATGCCACCATCAGTAACTGAAATTGGTGGTTCGTCAACAACGGCTTGTTCAATCAAATCTGCAATATCTTCCAAGGGATCAATTTTTTGAATCAAATCGTCAAAAACACCATCATTTAATTCGTTTAGTAAATATTGAATTTGAGGAATGTGTTCTAATGAAGATTTTAATTGAACCAAATCTCGCCCGTTTACATTTCCAAAGGCAATTCTACCAGCCAAACGTTCTAAATCGTATACATTAGCTAATTCTTCTTGTAAACTACTTCTTTCAAAAAAATTCTCTAATAAATTTTCAACCATCACTTGACGTTTTTGAATTTGTTTAATATCAATCAATGGGCGTTCTATCCATTGTTTTAACATTCTTCCGCCCATAGCTGTTTTAGTAGCATCTAATAACCAAAGCAGTGTGCCTGATTTCTTTTGAGTTCTTGAATTACGTGTTAGCTCTAAATTTTGTTTAGCATAATGATCTAATTTTAAATAATTTGAAAGTTCATAGTGAATTGCTTTTTGCAAGTGTGCTAATGCTCTTTTTTGTGTTTCTTTAAGGTAGGTAATTAAGTATCCTAATACCTTTTTTTCTAATTCAAGATCAATTCCTTGGCTAACATAGTTTGCTTCAGAACTTTGTTTAATCTCAGTTTGAACTGAAACCAAGATTTTTAATTTTTTAATCATTAATTGGTTTTCTTCACTAAAATCAGGATTTACAACTACTTCTTTAGTTCTTAAAGCCATCAATTCATTCATAATTGCAGCCATATCACTCATTGATGTAACTCTGATTTCGCCAGTTGATAAATCAACATACGCAAACCCATAATTATTTTCAGATTGATATACTGCGGTTAAATAATTATTTTCTTTAGCATCATTAACGCCTGTATCGAGAATTGTTCCGGGTGTAATTAACTGAACAACTTCTCTTTTTACCATTCCCTTTGCTTGTTTGGGGTCTTCAACTTGTTCACAAACTGCAACTTTATACCCTTTATCAACCAAAATATCAATATAATTTTGAGCTGCATGATGCGGTACCCCACACATTGGGATTGGATCGACAGCATTTTTATTTCTTTGCGTTAATGTAAGTTCCAAGATTTGCGATCCTTTAACCGCATCATCATAAAACATCTCATAAAAATCACCTAGCCGATAGAATAAAAAAGCATCAGGGTATTGGGCTTTAATTTTTAAATATTGTTCCATCATTGGTGTATTCTTTGTTTTTTGAGGCATATCTTCGTTCCTTTCTTAAATAGTTCGAATTTTTTTGCGCTTCTATTATTTTACCATGTTTTTTAATATATTGCTTTTTTCCTCTTTGATTTTCCAGATTATTCTAACTTTACAATCATAAATAAAAAAGCTAAAGAATAACTCCTTAGCTTTTTACTTTAATTCATTTTATCAATACTGGTTATTTAGCGTATTCAACTGCACGGGTCTCACGAATAACTGTAATTTTAATATTACCAGGATATTCTAGTTCTTCTTCAATTCTATTTCGAATGTCTCGAGCTAAAACTATTGCTTCTAAATCACTAACCTCATTTGGTTTAACGATAACACGTACTTCACGTCCTGCTTGAATGGCATAACTCTTTTGTACACCTTCAAAATCATTAGAAATATCTTCAAGTTTTTGTAATCGATGAATATAACTTTCTAATGATTCACTTCGAGCACCAGGGCGAGCAGCAGACATTGCATCTGCAGCTGCTACAAGCACCGCAATCACTGAAGTTGCTTCAACATCCCCATGATGAGAAGCAATCGTATTAATGACAGTTTCGCTTTCGTGATATTTCTTGGCTAGCTCTACTCCAATTTCTACGTGTGACCCTTCAATTTCATGATCAACCGCTTTTCCAATATCGTGTAATAATCCTGCGCGCTTCGCCAGTGTGACATCTTCACCTAATTCAGCAGCTAATACCCCTGCAATTTTTGCAACTTCAATTGAATGGTTAAGCACATTTTGCCCATAACTTGTACGATAATTTAATCGTCCAACAATCTTAATTAAATCAGGATGCATTGTATGCAAACCTAAATCAAAAATTGCTTCTTCACCCATTTCACGAATTCTTGCGTCCATGTCTTTAGTAGCCTTATCAACCATTTCTTCAATTCGAGCAGGATGAATTCTACCATCTTGAATTAATCTTTCAAGTGACATTTTTGCAATTTCTCTTCTAACAGGATCAAACCCACTCAATACCACTGCTTCAGGGGTATCATCAATAATCAAATCAATTCCAGTTAAACTTTCCAACGTCCGAATATTACGTCCTTCTCGACCAATAATTCGTCCTTTCATTTCATCGTTTGGTAAGTTTACCACTGAAACAGTTGTATCAGAAACCATATCAGCAGCACTTCGTTGAATTGCTTGTGCTATTAAAACTTTAGATTTACGATCTACCGTTGCTTGCACTTCAGCTTCGCTTTCTTTAATCATAAGTGCACGTTCATGAACTAACTCATCTTTTGTTTGCTTAATGATTAAATCTTCAGCTTCAGTTTTTGTAAGTGCGGCAATCTCTTCTAATTTTTCGCTTTGTTCTTGAACTAGTGATGATGCCTTTGCATTTTTTTCAGCCAAGCGTTTTTGTTCAAGTTCTAAATCGTTTTCTTTTTCTTCCAACACTTGTTCGCGTTTATCAAGTGCACTATCTTTACGATCAAGATTTTCTTCTCTTTGAAGTAAACGATTTTCTTGTTTTTGAATTTCAGAGCGACGTTCTTTCAATTCGCTCTCAATTTCTGAACGATAACGATGACTTTCTTCTTTCGCTTCAATAATAGCTTCTTTTTTACTTGCTGCAGCTTCTTTTTTAGCTGTGGAAATAATTCCATCTGCCGTTTGTGTCGCTACATCTAATGTTTGCTCGTAACCGTGTTTACGATAAAAAACACCTAAACTAAAACCTAAAATCAAAGTAATTAAGGCGATGACGAGGATAATAATTGTTGATACCAATTTTGCACCTCCGCATCTATAATTAATGTCTAAAAATCATTAATTGATGTCTTTTGATTAATACACACAATAACATTTTAATGGTTTTGATGCTATTATGTCAATAAAAATTACTTAGGAGATAAAAACACACTTAACCTAAAAATTTAGATTCAGCTTAATCAATGCTTGGCCTTTCGCATGTTCAATCATTTCCAAAACCGAAAATTCGATTTCTTTCTCATTCAAAATTTCCAAATAAACTACCCACGATAAATCTCCCTTTTAAAGTCCTAGACATTCCCCTTAGAATATAAAAAGGCTCGATAAACCTTGTTTAAACAAAATTTATCAAGCCTTTATTGTTTCACAATGAAAAAACTATTTTTCTTCATTTTCCGCATCTACATTAATTTCTTGAATATTATCAGATGATTTTGTAGTTTGAGTATCGTCTCCAGTCATACCATAAGCTTCGCGAACTTTAGCTGTAATTTCACTCATTACATCTTCGTTTTCAGCAAGATATGTCTTGACGTTTTCACGACCTTGTCCAATTCTTTCTTCTCCATAAGAGAACCAAGATCCACTCTTGTGAATAATATCTTTTTCAACAGCCATATCTAACAGTTCACCTGTCTTAGATATCCCTTGTCCATACATAATATCTACTTCTGCCACTTTAAATGGAGGAGCAACCTTATTTTTAACAAATTTAATCTTTGTACGGTTACCAACCACTTCAGAACTTGACTTAATTTGTTCAGAACGACGAATTTCCATTCGAATTGTTGAATAGAACTTCAATGCACGTCCACCTGGAGTAGTTTCTGGATTACCAAACATAACCCCTACTTTTTCACGGATTTGGTTGATGAAAATTGCAATCGTTTTTGTTTTGTTAATTGTCCCTGATAGTTTTCTAAGAGCTTGTGACATTAAACGAGCCTGTAGCCCAACATGAGAATCACCCATTTCGCCTTCAATTTCAGCACGTGGAACTAAAGCCGCAACAGAGTCGACAACTAAAATATCAACCGCTCCTGAAGTTACAAGAGCATCGGCAATTTCAAGGCCTTGTTCTCCCGTATCTGGTTGTGAGAGTAATAATTCATCAATATTTACTCCAAGCGCAGTTGCATATGCAGGATCAAGTGCATTTTCAGCATCAATATAAGCTGCTGTTCCCCCACGACGTTGAACTTCAGCAACCGCATGTAATGCAACCGTTGTTTTACCAGAACTTTCTGGACCATACATTTCAATGATACGACCACGTGGATAACCACCAACACCGATTGCTTCATCAATTGCTAATGATCCACTAGGAACGGTAGAAATTTGTGTATCTACCTTTCCTCCCATCTTCATAATTGAACCCTTACCGAATTTCTTTTCAATCTTCTTAAGAGCATCGTCAAGAGCTTTTTGTCTTTCGTCAGCCAATTTAATTCCTCCTTGTTTCAGTACAATAAGAAGTTTAAACACCTTCTTATATGATACTGATTTCAATTTAAAAAGACAAGTATTGTGTGTCATTTTTGTCTAATTATATATATACGAAAAAAATAAAAAAGAGAATGAAATTTTCCATTCTCTCATAAATTATTTTCCAAACGAATCACTAAAGATATGACGACTGTTGTAAAAGTAATCTATACCTGAATAAACTGTAAAGAATAAACAAATATACAATAAAATTTCTCCCAAAGGAATGTTAATTGCTGCAAAAAATGCATCGTTTAAAAATAAGAAAATTATTGAAAACATTTGTGTCATTGTTTTAATTTTTCCAGGCATTGCAGCAGCCATTACTTCACCATTATTTTCAACAACAATCAAACGCAAACCAGTAACTGCTAATTCGCGGCAGACAATAATTGCTGCAACCCAAGCAGGAACTTTTCCCATTTGAACTAAGATGATAAATGCTGTCATTACTAACATTTTATCAGCTAGTGGATCGGCAAATTTTCCGAAGTTTGTAACTAATTTTTGCTTACGCGCAATTTGGCCATCAGCATAATCAGTAATTGATGCTACGGCGAAAATAATTGCTCCTACAAGTGATGTATTTGGAATCATTGTTCCGGCCCAAATAACACTTCCCCAATCTAGTGGTAATAAAAGTACCAACATAAAAATGGGAATTAGGATAATACGTAACACTGTTAATTTATTTGGTAAATTCAAATCTAACACCTCTTAATTATTCTGCAATATTAACAGTAATCCTTCTTACTGTTAATGAAGAGTTATCCTTTAAGAAATTAAATTTCTTACCGTTAATTGTTAAAGTAGTTGCTTTAGAATTACCTAAGTTAATCATAAAACTCTTAGTTCCTTCAGGAATTGTAACTGTCTTACTTGCTCCATCTTCTAAAGTACCTTGCCATGTAGCTGTACCATTAACACTTACGCTTGACCAAGATGATCCATTTGAACTGAATTTTAATTTAACATCTTTAGATGCACCTGTTAAAGCATAAGTAAAGTTTGAACCACTTGTAGACTCATGCGTAATTTTTTGATTTGTAGCTCCTTTTGTTGAAGCTTCTTCACTTGAACTAGCTTTCTTTACTTTTTGGCTTGAAGATTTTTTTTCACTTGTACTTTCATCTGTCGTTACCGAAACAGATGGTGTACTACTTGCTTGTTCAGCTTGCTTGCGATTTCCTGAAGATACAAAATAAATTGATCCTAAAATAACTGCAACTACCGCAACGATGATAATTGTTGGCAAATAATGCATTATTTTTTCAAGGATTTCATTATTTTTTTCTACATCCCCACCTTGTTGGCGAATCGCTTGTGTTCTAGAGGTAACTTCAGGTTCTGCTACTTGATTCGTTGCTTGCTTTTCACCTGTAATCTCATCAAGTTCTGATAAGATATCATCTGATTTAACCCCAACAGTGTCCGCATACTGACGAATGAAAGCTCTTACATAAAAATTACCTGGTAAGGCATCAAAATCGTTTTCTTCAATCGCAATTAAATAACGTTTTTGAATTTTAGTAATTTGTTGTAAATCATCTAATGTATAATGCTTTTCATTACGAGCATCTTTTAATTTCTTTCCAATATCACTCATTCAAAGTCTCTCCATTAATATTAATCTAAAATAACATTTCAATTTATAGTATAGCATATCATTGTCAAAAAATTAACGTTATTTTCATCGTAACCAACCACCTGTAACGTAGATTGTTTGGCCCGTTAAATACGAAGCATTTTCATCTAATAAACACCCAACCCAATAGCTTATTTGGCTACTTGAAGCAAGGTACCCCATAGGAATTTCTTCTCTTATTTCTGATTTCACTTCATCTGAAAACATTGCGTTCATTTCGGTATCAACCGCTCCAGGTGCAATCACATTAACTGTGATGCCCATAGTTGCAACCTCTTTACAATACGCGTGCACAAATGCGCTTAAGGCGCCTTTAATCGTGCTGTAACCTACTTCCATCGCACTGCCATAATCACCATAAACTGATCCGATAAAAATAATCCGACCTTGTCTAGACTTTGATAATTTCCCTTCTAATTTTTGTAGTAAAAACAAAGGGAATCTTAATTGCATCGTTAACATTTTATCAAACTCTTTTGGATCTAATGCGCTAAAAAACTCGTATTGGGTTGTTCCTTGAGCAAAAACAATAGCATCAAGTGAAAAGATATTATTTAATATATTATCAATTTGATCGACTTGCGTCATATCTGCTTGAATTAAAATAAATTCTTGCTGTGGATATTTTTCTGTTAATTGGTCATATAATTTTATAATTTTATTTTTATTTTTGCTGTAGTGTAAATATAACGACCATCCTTTTTTGGCCATATCATTGGCAATACTTATTCCAATATCACCAGAAGCTCCTAAAATTAATCCCCACTTCATTTTACTTCTCCTTAGGCAGAATTTTGAATACACTCATTCTTTCTTCATCAAAATATTTTTGTGAAATTTCAATTAAATCATCTAATCTAATTTCTTCAAGTATTTCAGCCATATCAAAGATTGTAGCATCATCAAATAATTTACCTTCATATCGATTGGCAATACTTTCAAGTGAATCCATGGATTTAATAATGGAACCTAAAAATTCCCGCTTTTCAAGTTCAAACTCTTCTTTACTTTCAGTTAAAATTCTTGGTGCATTTTTCAAGATTTTTTGAATACTACTAATAAAGTCTTCAATTTTACTTGTATTAGTACTCAACAATGCAAAATTAAATCCTCTTTCTAACTGAAAATCAAATCCAAAACTATCATCTACAACATTTTGATTATATAAATCCAGATAATATTTAGAATTTTCGCCAAGAAGTACACTTAATAATAACTGCATCTTCATTTTAAATTTCAAGCCTTCTTTACCCTTATAAGACTCAAGCCCTCTAATTCCAAGAGCTATTTTGGGCCGTTGGACTTCCATATATTTTACACGTTCTTTTATTACCGGCTTAATTTCAAGCGGCTTTCTGTTAATTTTTTGAATTGGCTGAAATTCTTTTTGGACCATAATTTCATCAATAAGTTTAAAGGTTGTATTTACATCATAATTACCTACCAAAAATAAATTCATATTTTGCGGTTGATAAAAAGTTTCGTAACATGCATATAAATCTTCAACTGTAATTTTAGAAATCGATTCTACTGTACCCGCAATATCGTCACTGAGCGCAGATTGTGGATATAAATTACTTAAAATTCCCGAATATAGCTGCCATCCCGGTTCATCTTGATACATCATAATTTCTTGGCCAATAATCCCTTTTTCTTTTTCAACAGATTTCTTTGAAAAATAAGGATCAAAAACAAAATCAAGTAAGATTTTCAAACTTTCCTTAATATTTTGTGATGCCGAAAATAAATAACTCGTTCTCGTAAAACTTGTAAATGCATTAGAATCTGCTCCGTATTTACCAAATAATTCAAATGCATCATAATTTTCCTTTTCAAATAATTTATGCTCTAAAAAATGCGCAATTCCAGCAGGAAATTTTTGCATTTCATTTTTTGCATATGGGACAAATTCGTTGTCAATTGAGCCATAATCAGTTGTAATAATTCCATATGCACGCTCATAATCTTTTTTAGGTAAAATATTAACTTTTAATCCATTTTTTAAAACTTTAGTATATAAAGTTTCATTAAAGCTTTCATAAGTTTTTATTTTCATGCACTATTCCTCTTTTGCTCCTAAGTAGTAAACTGCTTGAAGTTTGACTAATTGAGCAACCTCTTTTATATCTTCTTTTGTGACTTCTTTAATTTTTTTTACCCAGTCATTTGCTTGAACAGTTGAATCAAACATAATATCTGTTTGTGCACGTGCAATTAAAGCAACCTGACTGTCTAAACGTGAAATATAAAGATTAATTAAGTTCATTTTGTTTTGTTCCAATAACTCATCAGAAAATTCCCCGGCCTGGATTTTTCTTAATTGTTCTTCGATTATTGCAATAACTTTATCCTTATTTTTTCCATCTATCCCTGTTTGAACCATTAAATATTCTCTAAATGGATCAAAAGAACTATTGGCATAATAAGCTAAACTATTTTTTTCACGTACTTCAGTAAATAAAAGACTTTGAGCAGAACCACCAAATAAACTATTAAATACTAGTGCTGCATAATGATTAGCACCTCTAAATTCTACTGGCAATTTATATGCTAAATTCAGCTTACTTTGTAAAAGACCAGCTTGTAACTCATCTTCAAATTTCACATCAGATAGTTTTTGAGAAAAGATAACATCATCAAGGGAATATTCTTCTAAACGATTTTTAAATCCTAATTCCTTAAAACTGGTATAAACTGCTTGTTCGTCAATATTTCCAGCTACTAAAATTTCAACTCTCTCAGAATTTATCATTTCTTCATGAGATTTCATTAAATCAGCTAACGTTAATTTCTTAAAATCTTCAAGCTTTCCCAAAGCTGATGCAGCTTGAATTTCTGATTCAAAATATAATTCACGTAATTTTTTTTGTGCATATGCTTGTTTATCATCACGCATTGATTCTAAATAAGTAATAATATTATTTTTTTGTCTTTCAAAGACTTCATCTCTTAATGGCGATTTAAACATCGGCTGAAAAATAATTGTTTTCAAAAAGTCTTGCGCTTGATTGAGTAAATCTTTTGTATTTTTTAAATACTTACTTTCCACATAACTCAAGCTAAAAGTCGTTACACTATAATTACCTTTTTTGGACACTCCTGTACCCAAACCCGCACCGTACATTTTAGATAATTCTTTTGAAATTTCAATTTGTGTTTCAAATTTTTCATTACTCATTTCAAGATAATTCGTTAGCAAAGCTCGACTCGCTACTTGCCTAGTAGTTTTGGGTTTACTTATAAATGTAATAACCATTCTTGTTGTTTTAAATTTTTTTGTCGGAATTGTATTTAGATATACTCCTGCTGCTATTTTTTTACGCACGCGTACCGCTCCTTCTTTATTTATCAATATATTATATTAGTTTATAATGCAAAGAAACACAAATATTTCATTACTTTTCTTTGAAAATAAAAAACTGAATTTTCAAATGAAAATCCAGTTATTAACTTATTCAGTTGTATAAACCTTTCTTGGTTTACTACCTTCTTGTGGACCAACAATTCCTCTTGCTTCCATCTCATCAACAATTCTTGCGGCCCGATTATATCCAATTCTAAAACGTCTTTGAAGTAATGAAACACTACATTTATTTTCAAGCCTTACAAATTGAACTGCTTCTTCAAACAAGTCATCTTCGGCTTCATTTGTTGTTCCTGTGGATAATTCTTCATCAGTAATTTCCATTGAATTATCATAATCAGATGGTAATTGTTCCTTAACAAATTGAACTACATTTTGCACATCTGAATCTGAAATATATGCTCCTTGAACACGTACAGGTTTATTGGCTTCAATCGGTTTAAATAACATATCCCCTCGACCCAATAATTTTTCCGCTCCTGCAGTATCAATAATTGTTCTTGAATCGGTCCCACTAGATACAGCAAATGACATTCTTGAAGGCACATTAGCTTTAATTAATCCCGTAATAACATCAACTGATGGTCTTTGTGTAGCTAAAATCATATGAATTCCAGCCGCGCGTGCCATTTGAGCTAAACGAATAATAGCGTCTTCAACTTCATTTGATGCAACCATCATTAAATCAGACAACTCGTCTACAATTGCAACAATATAAGGCATTAAAGGTTCTTCTGATTCAGTTTCTTCGTTTTGTCGTTGAATCATCTTATTGTATCCAGATATATTTCTTTGCCCCGTATTTGCAAACATTTCATAACGTTTTTCCATTTCAGATACCAATTTATGTAAAGCTAAGGAGGCTTTTTTAGGATCTGTAACAACCGGAGTAAGTAAATGCGGCACACCATTGTAAACCCCTAACTCAACTTTCTTAGGGTCAACAAGCATTAATTTCACTTCATCTGGTGGACAATTCATAAGCAAACTCGTTATAATCCCGTTAATCGCCACTGATTTCCCACTACCGGTTGACCCGGCAATTAAAAGGTGCGGCATATCAGCTAGATTAGCTGTAATTAATCCGCCAGAAACATCTCGTCCAATTGGAACTTCTAACGGCTTATCAGGATGCTTTTTTTGTGCCGAGATAATATCTTTAAAGGCAATTGTTGCAACTTTTTTATTTGGAACTTCAATCCCTATCAAAGATTTCCCTGGAATTGGTGCTTCGATTCGAATATCTTTAGCTGCTAAGGCAAGCGCTAAATCATCTGTTAAATTTACGATTTTGCTTACTTTAACTCCAATTGCAGGATGAAGTTCATATTTTGTAACAGACGGACCTAAAATTGTATTAACTAATTCCACATCGACCCCAAAGCTTTTAAAAGTTTCGATTAAAATTTTCTTATTCCGTTTAATCGCTTCTTTTTCTTCACTTTGATCAGTTGGTGCAATATCTTGTAATAAGTCAACTGACGGTAATTGATAATTTTTTAACTTAGTATGCGCCTTTACTTTTTCAGGTTTAGAAGGTTTAACATCCATACTTGACTGGTTCCAATCTGTCACTTCTTCTGCAATTGGTTCCTTTACTTTTGCCTCTTGTTTATGATCTTCAAGAGGTAACGGTAATTCTTTTTCAAAAGCTGTCGGATCAGTGACCACCGTATCTTGTTCTTGTTTGTTTTTCTTTTCTTTTCTCGTTTTTTTGTAATCTTGAATTTCATTTTGGCTAGATTTAATCGCTTCTGCTACGCTCTTGAAACCATTTTTCAACCATTTTCCAATCACGTATAAAAACTTCCCGATATACTCTAAAACCACACGATAAGGGATTTCAATAATTAAGAAAAATCCCGCAAGAATAATGAGCGTTGCTAAAATGTACGATCCTATTTGCGACAATAAGAAGTATGAACCTTCATATAAAGCTGCACCTATCATCCCTCCACCGACAGCATTACCTACACTTCCTGCTTCAATATCTGAACTTAGGTATTGCCATGTAATGCCTGTGAAATTAGAATGTAAATCTAATCGTTGAAAGAATAACGCTTCCATAAAAAGCGTAATCCCTAAATAAGTAATAATTCCCCCAAAGTATTTTTTTAGGTTTATCTTAGGGTATTTGGCAGTTGCTAATAGAATCACTGCAAAAGCACTGAAGATTAATATTAAAAGCTTATAACTATCCCCAACTAAAACTCTAAATAAATTAGCAATTAAAGATCCTAAATATCCAAAATTAAAAAATCCAAGAATACCAATTAAAATAAACACCGCTCCAAAAATACGTTCTGAAGTTTGTTCGCTTACCTTTTTTTTAATTGTTTTCTTTTTTCTTTTTGCCACTATTACTTTCTCCTTATTTTAGTTTATCGTTTTCATATGTATGCACACGATCTAAACTAGGAAAATTTTGTTGACGTAACGCTTCATAAACAATAATTGCAGCTGTATTTGAAAGATTTAATGAACGGACATGTTCATCATTTTGAGGAATTCGGATACATTCATCTTCATGCATTCGCATAAAATTCTCTGGCAATCCCGTTGTTTCTTTTCCAAATAAAAAGAAATGTTCTTCATTAGGATTCGTGTAATCTTCGTCAGCATATGATTTTGGTGCAAATTTAGATACTATATGTAATTTTCCATTTTCTGGCATACTTTCTAAAAATTCTGGTAAATTTGCATGGTAAATAATATTAACTTTATCCCAATAGTCCAAACCTGCACGTTTCAAATACTTATCTTCTGTTGAAAAACCCAAAGGTTCAATTAAGTGTAGAGTCGTATTAGTTCCAGCGCACGTTCTTGCAATATTTCCTGTGTTAGCTGGCATTAGTGGTTCAAATAAAACAATATGATTTGTCATAATTATATCCTGCTATATAAAATATAGAACAATATAGAATATAGCGTATGCTATTCTATATTATTCGAAAGAATATAGACTTCCTTTCTTAATTTTATTTACTACTGTCAACATTAATGTTCCCATATCCTAACTAGAGGGTAATGACATTGATTAACTCTTGTAGCTTTAAAGGGTGTAGCCCACCCTAAAATATCTTCTTATGCTAAAGTTAGGAGATTTTTTACTGCATTCATATCTCTATCCATAATCACACCACATTCATAACACACGTATTCATTATGCTTAGTGCCATGTTTTTCATTTCCATACAATGTGATTTTATCTTCATTAGTTTTAATATAACCACACTT
>NZ_BAML01000002.1 GCF_000615845.1 Ligilactobacillus hayakitensis DSM 18933 = JCM 14209 | reverse complement strand
ACTTGCCGACACCACTAGTTAAAGTTGGAACTTTAGCATTCAATTGACCTAAACCGCCTGCTAATTGGGCTGCCCCACTATTTAAAGCTCCTGAGTTAGCAACAATTTGGCTACTTCCACTTGCTAACTGTCCGACACCACTAGTTAAAGTTGGAACTTTAGAATTCATGATATTTAATCCATTGGCTAATTGATTTGAACCAGCTAATAAAGTATTGTTATTAGCTGCTAATTGGTTAGCACCGCTTGTTAATTGACCAACACCATTCATCATGCCTGGAAGTTGATTTTGTAATTCTCGACTTCCATTAGCAAGGCTATTAGCCCCTTGATTTAAGGCAGCATTATTAGCAGTTAATTTTTGAATCCCATCACTAGCTTGCTTAACGCCATCAGTATACTTAACTACTGAACTATTTAATGTTTTTGAAGCTGTTGCTAATTGGCTTGAGACTGCTTGTAATTGTTCTAAATCTGCTACAACCTTTGTTAATTGGCTAGTTGCAGCATTAACATTATTTGAATTAACATTAATGCTGTTAAGAGTATTCATTGCTCCTTGAATTTGACTCATCGCTGCTTGAATTTTTCCAACACCATTAGCAACATTATCTAGACTAGCTAATTGACTATTCAAGTTTGTAATTGCTCCTTTAGCGGCAGTCGCTTCACTAGCTGCGGCTTTGCTATCATTAATCGCATTTTGCAATGCAGCTTTTTGATCAGCAGTCAATTTATCTGATCCCATTACGCTTTGAATTGCACCAGCAGCTGCACTCGCTTTTGAACTTGCAGCATCTAAGTGTCCTGAAACGCCAGCACCAGCATTTTTAACAGCTGAAACTTGGCTATTGATTCCACCTAAACTAGCTTGTAATCCACTAATACTTGGACCAACAGCTTGTAAGCTTTGTTTCAATGCTGCGGCTTGTTGCATTCCAGTAACTAGCGCTTGTGCATTTCCTTGAGCAGCTTTTAATTGGTTAATATTAATTTGGTTAGCAGCCGCTGAGAGTTGTTGATTATACTGAGCTAATTGACCTGCTCCATTTTTCAAAGCTTCTGAATTAGAGTCTAACTGAACTAGTCCAGCTTGTAGTTTATCTACACCACTAGTATAACGGTTTACACCTTGGTTCAAACTAGCAGTTCCATCAACTAATTTTTTCGTCCCACTTGGCATTTGTTGTAAAAGACTACTATTTAATTGGTTTAATCCTGAAGATAATTGACTAACCCCATTGGTATAAGTGGTTAAGCCGTTGTTTAATTTATTACCTCCAGTTGCTAACTGATTCATTCCAGATCCTAATTGACCCACACTACCATTTAGCGTTTGAATTCCACCATTTAACTTCGCAATAGCTCCAGTATATTGGCCAATGCCACCGGCTAAAGTATTAGCTCCAGTTGATAACTGATTCATTCCAGATCCTAATTGACCCACACTACCATTTAGCGTTTGAATTCCACCATTTAACTTCGCAATGGCTCCAGTATATTGTCCAATTCCTCCAGCTAATGTATTAGCTCCAGTTGATAATTGTGATACTCCTGAACTTAAGGGGCCCACCCCTGCTTGAAGTTGCATCACTCCATCATTAACTTTAGAAACGCCTGCTGTATATGTTTGAAGTCCATCTGATAAAGTATAGGCACCATCTGAAAGTTTAACAGCACCATCAGCTGCTTTATTAAAGCCTTTGCCTACTTTTTTTACTAAAGCAAACATTGTTTGGGCATATGATTTTGAAACCGTATCACGTACTGAATTTTCAAGTGTTTTAGCCCCTTGTTCAGAAATAACTTTCCCAATATAATTCAAGGAATCATTGGTATTATAAGTTAATTCCATCTTTTTAGGATTTTTATCTAAAACTGTCGTGGCATTTTTAGAAAAATTCTTGGGAATTGTAATGACCATATAATACTTTTTATGACCCAATCCATATTTTGCTTCTTTAGCATTGACAAAATGCCAATCTAAACT
Organism: Ligilactobacillus hayakitensis DSM 18933 = JCM 14209; assembly: GCF_000615845.1. Taxonomy (GTDB): domain Bacteria; phylum Bacillota; class Bacilli; order Lactobacillales; family Lactobacillaceae; genus Ligilactobacillus; species Ligilactobacillus hayakitensis. Next base: position 105,838 of record NZ_BAML01000002.1, on the reverse strand, counting down.
ATCATTTTTTCGTAATTTTTCTTCAAGTTGTTCACCAACTTTTAGCGTTTTTCCATGAAATTTTACCGCTTTGTCATTGTTAACAACTGCCACTGGAAGGTACTTCGTATTCCCATAAGGATCCCAGACTGACTTTAAGAAAAATAAAGAGTATAAAAATGGAATCAAAAGCACCGCACAAATTGTTGCAAATAAAATTTTACGGTCTTTAATATGCTTAAATTCCGCTTTAATCATATTCATCTTATCTCTTCCTTTCACAATTATTTGTCTCCCTTTAATTGTGACACATCTTTTTTTAAAAAAAAGAGATAAAATTGGCAATTTGTTTCATTTTATCGAAATATGTATATAAAAAAAGAACTGGAAAAAAATTTCCAATTCTTTTTAATCTTTTACAAACTCATCATGTTTCAATGGTAATTGCATGATAAAGCTTGTTAAATCTTGATTTGACTCAACTTTAATTGTTCCATGATGCAATTCGATAATGCTTTGCGCAATCGCTAAGCCTAAACCAGTTCCTCCAGTTTCTTTTGATCTTGAACTTTCAACGCGGTAAAAACGATTGAATACCTGATTAAGAGATTTTTCTGGAATTGGTTCCCCATCATTTGCAATCACGATTTTGACACTTTGATTATTTTGATTTTCAACAGAAAGGTAGATATTTTTTCCGCCTTTTCCGTATTTCAAGGCATTCGTCACTAAGTTATTGAAAACCCGGGCCAATTTTTCTGGATCAGCTTCAATCATCAACGATTCATCGGGAATCTTGACGCTAATTTCCATTTGCTTTTTTTGTCCTTCCAATTCAAAGGAGGCACCGATTTGTTCAAGCATTGCTCCAATATTTAATTGCTGCAATTTAAGTGGCGTATCGGTTTGACGTACTTTGGTATATTCAAATAAATCATCAACTAACGATTTCATTTGTTTAGATTTTAAATATGCTATGTGAGTATACTTTAAAACATCTTCTTTATTTTGATATTGATGGTCTTCAATTAACCCCAAATAACCAATAATTGAAGTTAAAGGTGTGCGAATATCATGACTAACATTAGTAATCAATTCGTCCTTTGACTTTTCAATTCGGCGTTCATCTTCCATCGCTTTGATTGTACTATCAACCAAAGAATTAATTGACAAGATAACTCGTTGCATTTCTCCTTTAACCGAAAAAGGAATCCGATGACTAAAGTGTCCATCAGCAATATAATGCAATTCAGTAATAATATGTCTTAACTGCATTTGACGATAACGTCTTGTTAGCCGCCATTGAATGACAATAATATCTATGATTGCCATTATCGCAATGAAAATCCAGCCCCAACGCCACATGCGAATATAGCGTTGGCCCAAATACATCGACATCTTAATCTGTAAAAATCCCGTTGCGATGCCTGGATTTAAACGTATCAATTGATTCACAATCACATATAATGACATGTTTAACAGGACTAATAAAACAAAGGTTAGGATCCCTTCCCCTAGGAGTTCACTTTTCTCGCGTCCTGTAAGACGAAACTTCATGGTTTATCCCCCTTGAATTTGGCGAAATCACACCTTAACTTTAAGGTGCTTTTTTCCCACAGCTTGGTTATCTTGATTCAATCTTGTAGCCCACACCCCAAACTGTTTGGATGACTTGTTCACCATTAGTTGCTTCTTCAATTTTATCACGTAAATGACTAACGTGAACCATAACTGTTTTAGCTGAAACAACAGATTCTTGTTGCCATACACGTTCAAAAACTTCATCGGCTGAAAAAACACGATTTGGATGACTTGCTAACAAGTGTAAAATTCCAAATTCTAGTGCGGTTAACTTAATATCTTTACCATCAATGGTCTTAACTTCATGTGAGTCTTTTTTAATAATTAATGGTCCGATTTCGATTTTATCGGGTTCTGTTTTTTGAACAGTTTGTTCGGAACGACGTAATAATGATTTTACACGAGCCATAACTTCAAGTGGATTAAATGGCTTGGTTACATAATCATCCGCTCCTTGAACTAAACCTTGAATTTTATCTAAGTCATCTGTTTTAGCTGAAAGCATCAAAACGGGAATTTGAGAATCGCGTCTGATTTCACGGACAACTTCCATTCCGTCCATATTTGGCATCATGATATCTAAGATCATTAATGCAATATCTGGATTCGTATTAAGTTTTGAAATTGCTTCTTTACCGTTATAGGCTTTTTCAACTTCATAACCTTCATTTTTGATATAAATACTTAATAATTCAACAATATCCTTGTCATCATCTACTACTAAAATTTTCATATTTTTCTCCTTAACGTATATCTAGTTGTTTATTCAATCTCTCATCTCTTTAATTATAACTTGTAATGTTAATTACAACAAAAATATTACTGAATATACTTAAAGAAATTCATAAATTCAATCCGGTCATTTCTAAATTTTTTATTAATTATTTCTTAAGGCTGAGAATTTTAGGTAACTTGGCCCAAATTAAAAGGCAAGAGCCCCATGTCTTGCCTTTTAATTTATGCAGCGATTCTTTCAAATAATCTAATAAATAAATTATCTGATTCAACTTTTTGGGCCGCTTGAACTTTCACATCTAAATGAGTATTGCCATTCAAGTATCCTTGATGATCGGTTGTTCGCATGTGTGCTGTCCCTAATTTTTCATTAACCTTAATCAGTGGTTTAACTGGTTTACCATCTTTGGTAATAAGTTCCGTTTCAACCTTATCATTTTTACCTACATATAATGTCATTGGTTCACTGGCTTTAATTTTAACGTTTTTCTTCGTTCCATTTTGAACCTTGACTTGTTTCATCACCGGAATTATTTGTCCTTTTTTAATGTCATAGATGTTATGATTTTGGTATGTTTCTTCCATTAGTTGTTGCGTAATTGCAAACCGACTTGCATCCGTTTGAGCTCCAATAACAACTGTGATAATGCGGTGACCATCCTTGTTGGCCGTTCCCACAAAGCATTTACCCGCAGCATCTGAAGTTCCAGTCTTTAAACCGTCGACCTTTAAATCTTGGTTTTGTAATAAAGTGTCAGTATTATTCACCATTGTTTTTTTACCTTGATCATTAAAATTTAAACTCTTTAAACTGGTTGTTTTTAATACTTCTGGGTGTTGTTTAATCAAAGCTTTGGCAATTATAGCCATATCTCTGGCAGAAAATTTATTTTCGGCATCTTTATCAGCATTTTTATCTCTTTCATTTTCTAACATTCCATTAGGTAAGCCATTTGCATTATGAATTTCTTCATCATAAATTCCTAATTTTTCTGATTTTTGTTTCATTAATTTAATGAAGTCTTCTTGATTTCCGGCCACTGCTTTAGCAATTACCATCGCACTGGCGTTAGCAGATCCAACTAGTAAAGCTTGGTATAGCTGATAGATTGTATATTGATGATTTTCTTCAAGTGGAACATTCGTCAAGCCACTTTCATGACTCAATTTAACTTGAGTTGACGTTGGAACTACTTTTGTATCCCAACTAATTTTTTTAGCTTTAATTTGATCCAGCAAAACCAATGCTGTCAATAATTTTGTCATTGAAGCAACTGGATATTTTTGTTCGCTATTTTTTTGATACAAGATTTGCCCCTCATTAGCATCAACTACAATCGCTGCTTTTATATTCTGATTAATTTCATCTGCTTGAATTGAATACGTTACTGCCACTAAATTCATCGCAATTGTCCCAACCATCATTATAAAAATCTGGATTTTTCTTAGCATTTATATAGCTCCTTTAAATAGTTTATACAGTACATTATTTTAATCAAATATTTAAGAAGTTCAACTTCATTGACAGCATTTCACTATAAGAATATACTAAATTTAGATAGAGTGACAACTCGTCACCGAGTAAAAGAGGTGAGTTATATGCCCAAAGATACATTTTTTAATATTCCATCAAAAAAGCAAACTTTAATCCTAGATGCTTTACTTGAAGAATTTTCAAAAGTTAAGCTTAGTGAAGCTAAAGTTTCAAATATCATTAAGAAAACAGGAATTGCGCGTGGAACATTTTATAAATATTTTGAGGATATCAACGATGCATATCGTTATCTTTTCAAAAAAGCGATGATTGACATTCATCAAAATATTGTCCGCCAACCACAAGAAAAACAAGATGCTAACTTTTTTGTTAAAGAAACTGCAGATTTTTTAAACGAAGTCTTGAATCATCGTTATTATAATTTCATTAAAATGGATATGCTTTATAATCATATTACTGATAATCAGGCTCATCCCCCTAATTTCGATCCAATTACATGGAGTGTTGCCGAATTATGTCATAGTACGATTAAAAATAGTTTGAAAAATCCTACAAATCAAAAACAATATTTAGATAATCTCAAAGTTGTCTTAGAAAAGTTACTCAATTAGAAAGGATCTGATTTTATGTTTCTCGCTCTTAAAGAAATTAAGCATGAAAAACTCAGATATAGCATGATTATTGCGATGATCGTACTTATTAGTTATTTAATTTTCATTTTAACCAGTTTAGCTCTTGGTTTAGCCCATGAAAATACCGCCGCCATCGAATCTTGGAACGCTAAAAGTGCGCTTTTAAATAAATCATCTGACTTAAACTTACGACAATCACTTTTAACACAAGCTCAAGTTGATAAATTTACTAATAACAAAAACAATGCGGTTATTGCGGAAACAACAGTTGTGACGACCGCTAAAAATGCGAAAAAAACTTCCGCAACTTTAGTTGGAATTAATAAAAATGAGTTTATCGCTCAAAATATGAAGTTAAGTGCCGGTAAAAAAGCAACTAATAATGATGAAATTGTTTTAGACGATTCCTTTAAAAATAACGGTTATAAACTTAACCAAAAAATTCGCCTCAATGATTCTGATAAGAAATATCGCATTGTTGGCTTTACTAAAAATGCTAAATTAAATATCTCTCCGATTGTTTATACATCAGTTGATAATTGGAGAACTTTTAGAGGGATGGCTCAAAGTTTTGGTGGCAGTGCAATTGTTTCAAAAGCTTCTAGCATTAAAAATAACGATAAAACCCTTAAATCCTATCCAATAAGTCAAATTATTGAAAAACTTCCCGGTTACTCCGCTCAAAACTCAACTTTTGTTTTTATGATTGGATTTTTAATGATTATTTCTTTAATCATCATTGGCGTTTTCCTTTATATCATCACAATCCAAAAACTTGGTAATTATGCCGTTTTACGGGCCCAAGGAATTTCTGCCAATGTCTTAGTTAAAGCAACTATTAGTGAATCATTTATCCTTACAGTTAGCGGTTTACTTATCGGAATTATTTTAACTGCTCTTACTGCTTTAGCGCTCCCTGCTGCCGTTCCGATGACCTTTGATATTCCATTAATGAGTGCTGTTTCCGTTGGATTACTTGTTATGTCAATGTTAGGTTCTCTTATTCCAACCCGAGTTGTTTTAAAGGTTGACCCCGTTTCAGTAATTGGAGGTTAGGTGTTATGGAAACAATTAAACTTACTAATATTAATAAATTTTTTGGTGAAGATATTGCACGTGTTCATGTTCTTCGTGATTTGAATTTCACTGCTAACCCTGGTGAACTCATCTTAATTTTAGGGCCTTCAGGTTCCGGTAAAAGTACTTTTCTTACAATTGCTGGTGGACTTCAAACACCTTCTTCTGGTTCAGTAATGATCAACAATCAAGAAATCATGAATTTATCGCAAAAACAAAAAGATAAGTTTCGTTTGAATGAAATCGGCTTTGTGCTTCAAGCTTATAATCTTGTGCCATATTTGACGGTCAAAGAACAATTTCAATTAGTTGATCGCGTTAAAAAAACTGGCAACCTCAGTGAAGAAAAGCTAAATGAAATGTTACAAACGCTTGAAATCTCTAATTTAAAAGATAAATATCCTGACCAACTATCAGGTGGACAAAAACAACGGGTCGCAATCGCCCGTGCTCTATATACCAATCCAAGTATTGTCTTGGCCGATGAACCAACGGCAGCTTTAGACAGTGCTAGAGTTAAAGAAGTTGGGAACTTATTATCCAATCTTTCCCATCAACAAAATAAGACAATTATTGTTGTTACACACGATATTCGCCTTGAAGAATTCGCTGATCATATCTATCACTTAGATGATGGATTCCTCAAAAAAACAAAATAAAATATAGGACCAATCAAAATATTTCTGCAAAATGGAAAAATTAATTGATTGGTCCTTTCTTTATTTCATTGAATTTACTGATATTCTTCGTTATTATAATAATATAATTTAAATGGAGGAAAATATATATGCGTACTTGTCTTAAAGGCCATCCGATGCAAGAAAATCAACAATTCTGTGCCGAATGTGGATCACCAATGCTTCAAGAAAATAATTATACCCTTCCCCAAAAAAAGAGAAGTTACACTCTTCCCATTGTTTTAACAATTCTTGGGCTTGCGGTTATCTTAACGGGAGGGTTCTTTGCTTTTCGTCAGTACTTTACAAGCTCAAATGATGTTGTGATCGAAGAAAAATCAGCATCATCATCTAATCAGGCAGCTACACAAAGCTCCGATACTGATAAAGATAAGACTGATGAAAGTGAAGCTTCAACTGCTTCAAGTTCTAAAAAAGTCAGCGGTCCACAGTTGGATGCTGCTAACCTAACACCTAAACAAAATGCTGCTTCGATTTTGGTTTATGGTGCTGAAAAATTACAAGACTCCCTTTGGAAAGGTAATCTTGATTCCTCTAAAAAAAATAGCGCTCTTGATGTATCATTGTCAGATATTTCAGAGGATTCCAATAGTATTAGTAAGCCAGGGATGGGCACTTACTACAGTTTAGCCCCAGGTGAAGTTGACTCTTCAATTGGTTATACTTTAGAAACGAATCAAACAGTTAATTTCTATAAACAAGGTCCAAGTATGTCATCACCATATATCCTATTAGGATCTGTTCCAATTGAAGACATTGTTGACTGGGTTAATAATAACAACCAAGTTACAACTGTTAACAATATTGCTTCCGCAACTAAAATCTACGGATAATTAAAAAAGCTTGATAAACCAGAGTTTTAACTCTGATTATCAAGCTTTTTTCTATAGCATTTCATATAATGTTGGATCAATGCGACTCATTAATGGGGTTAATTCTTTGGCTGCGAAAATGTTCAAGCGGTGCATTGCCCGTGAACAAATCGTATAAACTAATTGACGTTCATTTTCATCGTGATAATTATCTCGATTAGCGTTCCACATAATCACTGCATCAAATTCTAACCCTTTAGCTAAATAAGCTGGAACCACAATTGTTCCTGGAACCAAACGTTGATTTTCAGTCTTAATTAATGTGACTTGCATCCCGTTTTGCTTCAAAGCTTCTGTTAATGCTTCACATTCTTTGAGTGATTTTCCAATAATCGCCGTAGTTAATTTTTCTGCATCGTTGCGATGTAGCTGCATCATCACATCTTTTAATAACCGGCTTTCATCGGCATCAACCGTAATTGTTGGAAGTTCGCCATTTCTTTGGAATGAAGTAACAGCTTCACCACCAATTAAAACTTCTTTGGTAAAGTCAGTAATTTGTTTCGTTGAACGATATGATTTGGTTAGTTGGACAACATTCGTTTTCTCGCTATCAAACATCGTTGAAAGTTCATCTAATAATGTCCGACTATTTTCTTTGGTAAAGATTGCTTGGTTCAAATCACCTAGCATCGTGAATTTAGCTCTTGGAAAACCAAACTTCAAATAAGCCAATTGATATGGGGAATAGTCTTGAATTTCATCAATAAAGACATGACGAATTTCAGTTTCCCCTCTTTTACCTGTAATTAAATCATAGAGATATAAGTAAATCGTCACATCAGCCATTGATAATTTATGATTTTTCAAACGATTAATGGTATCTTGAGCGGCGTTTGACCAATTTTCATCAGTTAAATCATATTTTTTAAGATCAACTAAGGCAGGTACATTCTTGATGAAATGTACAAATTGCTTATTGATACTTAAAAATTGGTTCTTCATAATTTTTCTTTGAATTGGACGCAATTGATTCATTACATATCTACGCGCTAAGAATTTCATTTCTTTATCCGCATTGCCAAATTCACGTGGTTGGCCATCATATAATGCCATTAATTCTTCGCGACTAAGATTTTGAATGGCTTCTTGCACTTCATCAGTTTTAGCGATGACATCAATCTTTGAATTTAACATCTTAATCAAGCGTTCTTTAGTTGCATCAAGGCGGTTACGCAAATTATAGTTCGCATTAAAACTATAATAAATTGCTTTAATTTTCTTTTTACTAAAGAAAACTTCACCATTAAACTTAATATCTCTAAAGCGCATATGAGATTGATTTAAAATATCACCATATTGTTGCGTCGCCTTAAAGAGCGCTAAACTACTTTTTAAAGCATTTAGCTTGCGTTGAAGGGGATGATTATCTTCTTCAAAGCGTTCTTGTAGCGTTTCAACATGAATTTTAGGAACACGGCGTTGAGCATATTGATAGTATGTCATTTGGACCATGTTTTGTTCCCCTAATTCAGGCAACACTTGATCGATATAATCATTAAATAATTGGTTCGGTGAAAATAGCACAACTTGACTTGAGCTTAAATTTCCTCGATAGCGGTATAATAGGTAAGCTACCCGTTGAAGTACTGCTGAAGTTTTACCAGAACCCGCAGCTCCTTGAACAAATAATAATTCTGAATCAGTATCACGAATAATCTTATTTTGTTCTCTTTGAATTGTTGTGACAATACTCTTCATTTTCGTATCTGAAGATTCATCTAGGACTTCTAACAACATTTGATCGCCCACAGTTTCATCAGTATCAAATAAAGTTACGATAACCCCATCTTCAACCATAAATTGGCGCTTCAACGTCAAATCAACCGTTTGCTCACCTTCAGGAGTTTGATAATTTACTTCCCCTAAATTGCCATCATAATAAATACTTGAAATTGGAGCCCGCCAATCATACACCAAAAAATGATCTGGTGAGTCCGCAAATGAACCTAGTCCAATATAAACTGATTCTTTTTCACCGTTTCCTTTTTCAGTAAAATCAATCCGCGCAAAATATGGTTTCTTTTCTAATTTTTCTAAAACTTCTAAACGTTGCGTTGCATTCTTCCAACTATTTTCACGTTCTTGAAGTAATTGTTGTTGCTGACGCACAGTTAGTCCAGTTTCCATCATCCCCGCATATGTATCAGTTTTGATGCGGACGTTGTTTTTAAAATCGTCCATAATTTCTTCACGATCAGCTTCAACTTTTTTAATTTCTGCTTTATTCTTTTTTTGTGCAAGACGAATCTGTTCAACCACAGAATTCATGCGTTCTTGTTCAATTTGTTTTTGTGATAAGGTCACTTACAAAGCGCCCCCTTATAATTTTTTTGTCATTCTATTGTACCATTTTTTTACTAATTCTAAAAATCAAACTCCTCTCTAGTATTCATCTTTACTAAAGACTACAATGAAAGTATCAAAGAATAAAAGAAGGTGATTTATGTGATATCTCAAATCGTTTTTTTCATCACGCATCTTAATGAATTTTTACAAGCCATAATTAATACCATGGGCCCTTGGTCATATGTCATTTTATTTCTAATCGTTTTTGCAGAAACGGGATTAGTCATTTTTCCATTTTTACCTGGTGAATCACTCATCTTCTTTACTAGCGCCATTGCAGGAGCAACAAAATCCAATCTGAATGTTTTTATTTTGTTTTTGGTTTATTTTTTTGCAGCTCTTTTTGGTGATACGGTCAATTATGCGATTGGAAAAAATCTTCACCGGTGGTCATTTTTCAAACGACACGTCCCGCAAGAAAAATTCAAAATCGCCCATCAATTTTTTGTTAAGCACGGAGGAAAAACCGTTATTTTTGGACGCTTTGTCCCATTGATTAGAACCTTTGTGCCCCTTATTTCTGGAAGTGCCCTGATGGATTATCAACGCTTTACTATTTATAATTTTTTGGGCGTACTTCTTTGGGTAGGCTTGGGTACATTTTTGGGTTATTTCTTTGGACAAATTTCATTTGTTCAAAATCACTTTGGAGAAATATTTATCACAATTGCTTGTTGCGCCCTTATTCCAAGCATTTCCGTTAGCATTGGCCGCTATTTACGCCGCAAATAGCAAAAAATATCACGCTAAATATATTTACTATATTTTTTTATATCTTCATGTTATTATTTAACAGTACAAATTAATATTTATATGAATCGAGGTAATTACAATGAATCTGTCGCTATCAATTGTAGCATTAGCAGCTTTCATTACCCCAATGATTTTGGCGCGTTTTAAGATTTCATTTCTTCCGACTTCTGTCGCCGAAATTATCATTGGTGTTATTATTGGTAAAAGTTGTTTTGACTTAGTTACACCAAGTTCAATCCTTAGTTCACTGTCAACATTTGGGGTTTTACTTTTAATGTTTTTAAGTGGGATGGAAATTGACTTTAGTCTTTTCCAACGTAATTCTCAAACCCTTTCTCCGCTTGAAGAAAAAATAAAAGCTAACCAACCAAAGTATTCACCTGTGATTGTTGCTTCTATAGCTTATGGTTTATCAATCTTAGCTTCATTTATCCTTGCTTTGATTTTTAAATTCACTGGTCTTTTCAGTGATATTAGTTTAGCAACAATTTTATTTGCAACGGTTTCATTGGGGATTATGACTTCATTATTAAAAGAAAATCAACTGCTTTCTCGTCCTTACGGGCAAACAGTCCTTTTATTTTCTGTTTTAGCCGAAGTTATCCCAATGTTAGCTCTAACAGCTTATGCTTCAGTCGTTGCAAGTAAAGGTGGCAGTATTTGGTTAATTGGAATTCTATTTATTGCCGCTGCAGTCTTATTCAATCGCTTCCGCTACTTCTTTTCATTTTTCGATCGTATTAACAAAGCCACAACTCAAATCGACATGCGCCTTGCATTCTTTGTGATTGTTGTTTTAGTTTTCATCGCCGAAAAAGTAGGAGCAGAAAATATCCTGGGAGCCTTTGTTGCTGGGATTGTTTTAAAATTACTTGAACCAGCTGAAGAAACAGAGCAAAAACTCGATGCTATTGGATATGGTTTCTTTATCCCCTTTTTCTTTATTATGACAGGGGTGAAACTTGATATTCCATCGCTTTTACATTCACCAAAAACGTTGATTTTAATTCCATTATTTTTCGTAGCTTTTATACTTGCAAAACTACCAGGATATTTCGGATTTAGATTACGTTTTTCAAAGAAAAATTCTTTAGCCGCTTCTGTTGTCACAAGTACAACTATTACACTTGTTGTTGCAACTTTAGAAGTTGCTGAAAGTCTCCATGCAATCAGCGAACAGCAAGCAGGCGCCTTTCTTTTGGCTGGAATTTTAACATGTATTGCTGGTCCAATAATTTTTAACAGATTATATCAAAATGATCCTCAAGAAAATAAAAATACCCAAGTATCAATCATTGGGGTTAACTTAATTTCGGTATCAGCTGCCAATGAGCTCGATAGTGATCTTTTCAATGTTACTTTATATACTAATATTAAAAAGAATTATGAAACTTATAAATCAAGAGCGAACGCTAAATTTGTAGATTCTCTTGATGCTGATTACTTAATTGAAAATCATATTTTTGATACTGATATTTTAATTCTTAGTTATTCTGACCCTAATATTAACCATAAATTAGCGTTAGCTGCTAAGAAATATGGCGTTCAACGAGTTATTGCTCGTTTCGAAGATATGAATCCGTTAAGTAATAAAGTTAACGAACTTGAAGAAGCCGGAATTGAATACTTCAGTTTATTTGAATTAAATGTCGGCGTCATGCGTTCAATGGTTGAAAGTCCTTCATTATTAGAAGCCTTCACCAACTCAGATGCACGTCTTTATGAAGCAGTCGTTAATAACGCTTCTTTTGTCGGCGTTGAAATTAAAGATATTCCATATATTAAATCAATTACAATTAGTCGAATTTATCGCGCCCATCGCCCAATTTCACCGCACGGATCAACCCAATTACAACTTGGAGATCATGTCGTATTTTCCGGAAATCCTGACGAAAGTGCCTATCTAAGAAGAATGTTACAATTGAAGAATTATTAAAAAAGCTGGGAATTTCCCCAGCTTTTTTAATCGATTTGAAACTGCTTTAATTTTGCAGCAAGAATTGGATTAACTTCGACTTCTAATTTTGTTCCTTCTGCTAGATATTCTGTCCTTAAAATATTAGCTTCTTGATTAAGTACTTCAAGATATCTACCTTCACTAAATGGTAACAGATAAGTATGAGTTTGATAATCATCGAATAATTTTTCTTTAATCACATTGATCAATAATTCTAACGATTTTTGATCTCTAGCGCTATATGTTAATTGATCACCTTCCATAATTGGATATGGAATTTGTGCCAAATCTGCTTTATTATAAGCATAAATCATTGGAATATCAGTTACCCCTATTTCTTTTAACGTTGAAGTTGTTGTTTCAATCATTTCTTTAGCGTGTTCATCTGCGCCATCAATTACTTGAATTAATAAATCTGCTTTTGAAGCCTCATATAAAGTAGTTCTAAATGCCTTAACTAATTGATGCGGTAATTTAGATACAAATCCAACTGTATCTGATAAAAGAATTTCCTTGTTATCATTGAACTTTAACTTTCTAACTGAAGTATCTAGAGTTGCAAATAACATGTCTTTTTCAAAAACTTCTTTTTCTGGATCTTGTCCTAACATTTTTAACAAACCATTCATCGTTGTTGATTTACCGGCATTCGTATATCCAACCAACGCCACTGTCTTAATCCCTGATTTATCTCTTAACTTACTTTGAGTTTCTTGATTGGCTTCAATTTCTTTAAGTTCTTTTGAAAGATTATTAATCCGCTTTTCAATCACACGACGGTTTAATTCCATCTTTGTTTCCCCAGAACCACGGTTAGTATATCCTCCTCCAGCGTTGCCCGCTGTTTGTTGGTCCATCTTATTGATACTTGAAGTTCTTAATCGTGGTAATTGATATTGGAGTTTAGCTATTTGAACTTGCAACTTAGCTTCTTTAGTATGTGCTCTAGATGCAAAAATTTCTAAAATTAAAGCAGTTCGATCAACGACGCGCATTTCTGTTATATCTTCTAAATTTCGAAGTTGAGTTGGAGTCAATTCATCATTAACAATTAAAGTCTCAACTTCATGTAATTCTCCTTCATGGAAAATTTCCTCTGCTTTCCCTTTACCAAAATACGTTGCTGCTACAGGATGTTCAAGCTTTTGGCTAATTTGTTGAACAACTTCCATGTCATTTGCCTCACATAAAGCAGATAATTCAGACATTGTATATTCAAAATTTTCATTTTCAGTTTCTAAACCTGAAATAATTACTGGAACCGTCATTTCTTATTCCCCTTAATTTTATATTCAATTTATTTTACCACGAATCAAAAGCGGAGATGAGTACTTTGTCTTCTCATCTCCGCTTTTATGATTATTTTGAATCAGCTTCAAATAGCATAATTCCATTTTCAGACATATCATGAAAACCCGCATTTTTAACAATTAAAACTTCATCGTTCACTCCTATATTTTGAGTGAGAATAATTTTAGGAACCGCTTGATAATATTCTTTCAATCGTTTAAGTAAATACGTTGCGATTTCAGCTTTATCATAATGTGCGTCAATTGTTAATTCCTTAACGTATACAATCGTTGTATTATCACTAATCGCACTGATAAATCCAATTAGTTTATCATCAATATATGCTCCCAAAACATAGGCCTTTTTGAGTCCCTTTTTAAAAAGGCTATAGTCGTAATCAAATTTTCCAATCGAAGCATAGATTCTGCGAAGCTCCGTTTTATTTATTTTAGGATTTTCTTTTAATTCCATTACTACACCTCATATTATTAAAATAAAATTAGAAAATTATGATAATTCTTTTTTATTGTAACTAAAATTTTAATTTTTATCAATATTTTTTAAATTTTTCCAATAAAAAGCCTACTTAATTCAAAAACAAAAAATTTTGTTTTTGAATTAAGTAGGCTTTTATAAGTATTTAGTATATAATACTTATAAAATAGTTCTAAATTTTGATAACTACTTAAAAATTTAAGAAAGAAGGTATCTATATGCCGGAGAAAAAAAGGGGCATTGGTTTACAGCGCTCATTAGGTCTTTACTCAGCACTTTCACTTGTCGTTGGTACAATTATTGGATCTGGAATCTTCTTTAAGCAAGCTTCCATTTTGAGTAATGCCCACTCCACAACCAACGCGATTTGGGCTTGGATTATTGGTGGAATTATCACTTTAACTGGTGGTTTGACAATCGCTGAAGTTGGATCAATGTATCCTGAAACTGGTGGACTTTATGTCTATATTGAAAAAATGTACGGCAAATTTTGGGGATTCCTTGCCGGATGGGTGCAAATTGCGGTTTATGGACCGGCTTTAATTGCATCCCTCGGAGCCTACTTGGCAATTTTACTAGTTGCATTCTTTGGTCTTCCTCAAACGTGGACAGTGCCAATTGCGATTCTGTCATTATTTTTAATCTCAGTCTTTAACCTTCTATCTAACCGCTTTGGTGCTAGTTTACAAATTTTCACAACCATATGTAAGATGGTTCCAATCTTTTTAATCATCATCTTTGGTTTGTTATTTGGAAATGAACATGCTTTTGGACAAGTTATTAGTGGAGCAACGACAAGTTCAATCGGCGGTTTTGGGATGGCAGTTTTAGCAACATTATTTGCCTACGATGGCTGGATTTTAATCGCTAATCTTGGGGGAGAAATTAAAAATCCGCAAAAAATATTGCCAACTGCAATTATCTTAGGAACATCGCTTGTTTTAATTATCTACGTATTATTAACCATGGGAATTTTTAGCGCAATGTCTGCTAACCAAATTACCAAGTTAGGCGAACAAGCTGCTCCTCATTTTGCGATTATGATGTTTGGACCCATCGGTGGGAAGATTTTGAATCTTGGAATTATCATTTCAATCATCGGAACAATTAATGGGAAAATTATGAGTTTCCCCCGCATTATGTTTGCAATGGCGCAAGCAAATGAATTACCATTTTCTAAACAACTTTCATGGCTTCATCCAAAGATGCATTCACCGATGGTTGCGACTTTTACAATGTTTGTTTTTTCATCAATCTTAATATTATTTGCTGATGCAGATCGCTTATCAGAAATTTGTATTTTTTCAATTTATTGTTTTTACTTAATCGCTTTTATTGGGGTATTCAAGCTTCGTCGCTTATACCCTGATATCAACCGTCCATTTAAGACCCCACTTTATCCCTTAACTCCAATTATTGCTGTTTTGGGCGCGGTCTTTGTGATGGCTAGTGAAATCCAAGCTGATTTAATCGGAGTTATTATTTCATTAGTATTCGTTTTAATTGGCGCTCCCATTTATTTTTATAAAGTTAATAAATAATAAAAAAAGATGCTGAAAAATTCAGCATCTTTTTTGTTACCATCGATTTTTAGTTCGTCGACTCATCCGACTTGTTGTCTGCCCATCATTTTGGTCATCATTTATTTGAATTTCATTTTTTTCACGGCGGCTTGCTAAACTATTTACGCTTCGACTAGCAGCTTGAAGAGATGTTTTATTTGATTCACCACGATTACGATATGCAATTTTGGCATCAATTCCAAATAAGCCTCTTCTTCAATTAACGTTGAACGCCCTGCCGTACTAAATGGTCCGCCTGTAAGCACAACTGTCGCTAAGTAAACATGATACTTATTAATTGCTTCTTTGGCTGGAAGTAAACCGATTGTTTTAATATTAGCTAAACTCTTTCGCTGCATTTGGTTGACGCCACCAAAAATTTCAAGGTTATCCTCAGTTTTTACCATTTCAAAATATGGCAATGATTGTGGAGTTTCTCCTAAAGCATAGCGCGCCTTGCCATCTTCTTTAATTTCCAAGAGAAGTGCATTTTTACTTTTACCGTCATAATCTAGATGAAGATAATCAATCTGTTTTAAATTTTCCGCTACTACCTGGATATTTTCTTCTTGTTGCTTTGTAATTTCTAATTCAACTGGTAAAAAATCTTGATTTTCATCAAAAATCCCATTAGTTTGAACAAAGCCACTTTGACGCAATTTGGCTACTTTTTTGCGGGCTTCTTCTTCTGGATCTTTTGGGGTAATCCCAAGAGCTTTTTCGATTTGGGGTGAGATATCATACTTGGCTTTTTTATCGGTGAACCAATACATCACATTAATGTACGTGAAATACAATAGAGCAATAAAGGCTAAGATAAATAAAAATCCACGAACAAAAAATCCATTAATAAAAAAGCGAGTCGCTACATAAAGAAGATAAAAATTCCCAACGCCTCCTACAATCGTATAGACTCGGTTTTTTATTTTTACATTCATATTAATGTAACCAATCCAAGTATTGATAAGACCTAACATACTGAACATTTTTTGTCACCTCCTATTGATTGTTTGTCCCAGTTCCTTGGGTATTTGTTGTGGTTTGTCCCGTTGTGGCCTGCGTATCAGTATTTTCTTTAGTTGATTGGGCCGGTTGCGTACTTTCTGTTTTTTGCGTCGTATTTGCTGATGTTTGTTGACGATATCCTTCATTAGATTGAGTCGTAGTATCAGTTGTTGTTTTCCCAGTTGTTGGTGAAGTTGTTACTTGTTGATCAGTATTATCATCATCACTTTGACTTTCACTTGATTCTTTTTTGTGATCATCATCTTTTTTACTAGATGAATCACTGCTTGATTCTTCAAATAATGAACTACTTGATGAAGTAGTAACACTTGAAACACTTTCAACTTTTGGCTTTCCTTCAGTCGTTCCCGTTGCTTTATTAACAGCCACGTTAGTAGCGCCTAAAGCTAAAACGGCTGATAAAATCGCAAACGGGGTAATGATTGGCGGAGTACGATATGCCATATTTTTCACTTTCCTTTCAATTTACCTTTTCTTAATTTTAACACAGGTATTCTATTTAGATTTTTTAATTTTAGTTAATTTTTTCTTTGGCTAAACATTCACTACATGTCCCATATACCTCAAAACGGTGCCCATCGACTTGATATCCAGGTAAATTTTGCATAATTTCATTTTCAAACGAGCAATCGGGAATTTCAGTTACGTTGCCACATTTTTTGCAGATAAAATGATGATGATGGATATGACCAAAATCACATTGGTACTTCACACAAGCCCCCGTTGCTCTTTGTTGCATTTCAATAATTCCCACTCGTTTGAAGTCACGAATATTGCGATAAATCGTATTATGACTCAAGCCTGGGAAAATTTCACGCATGTAATCATCAACTTGGGTAATATCGACATAGCTATGTTGAAAATTACTCAAATATTTTAATAATTCAGTTCTTTGCTTAGTTATTTTTAATTTATTTTCTTTTAAAATCTGGATTGCCTCATCTATCATATTATCACCCTTAAATAGTAATTGTTACATTTTTATTCTAACAGTTTATCGTAATAATTTCATAAAAAATAAATCTTCGTGCTCCTTTTTTCATTAATTGACCTCTATATAATTCCTTGTTATTATTAAAATAATATTTTTTACAATTAAATAAGGAGGATTTTCTCTCATGGGAATCAAAGATCGTATTTTCAAAAAAGAAAGTCTATCTCGTTATATTGATTCTGATCAGAATCTTGAGCGTGTCATCGGATTTAAAGACTTGATTGCGATGGGAATTGGGGTTGTAATCGGGACTGGAATCTTTATCTTACCCGGAACTGTCGCTGCAACTCACAGTGGACCGGCAATTACCCTTTCATTTGTGTTAGCCGCTATTGTATGTTCGCTTTCTGCCCTTTGCTACGCTGAATTTGCTTCGGCCATGCCAGTTGCTGGAAGTGCGTATTCATTTGGGAATGTTATTTTCGGTGAATTAATTGGATGGATATTAGGATGGGCATTGGTGCTTGAATATATGCTTGCAGTTGCCGCAGTCGCAACTGGCTGGTCCGCTTACTTCAATTCGTTTATTTCCGGATTCGGATTACATATCCCTAAAGTTATTAGCGGTCCTTTTGATCCAGCTCACGGCACTTACTTTAATCTTGTGGCGATTTTAATTGTGTTATTCATCGCATTTTTATTATCACGCGGCGTTAAAGATTCCGTTAAGTTAAACAATATTATGGTTTACGTTAAAATTGCAATTATTATAACTTTTATTGTTGTTGGCGCATTTTTTGTTAAACCTGCTAACTGGAATCCATACTTACCATTTGGTTGGACAGGTGTTTATACTGGTGCGGCCACCGTATTTTTTGCTTATTTAGGCTTTGACGTCATTGCATCATCTGCCGCTGAAGTAAAAAATCCTAAGCGTACCATGCCAGCAGGTATTTTAGGGACTTTATTAATCACCACGGTGTTATATACTGGTGTTTCAGCTGTTCTAACTGGAATGGTTAAATATACGAAGTTAGACGTTGCTAATCCTGTTTCATATGCAATGCAAGTTGCAAATCAAAACTGGTTTGCAGGCTTAATTGCTGTGGGGGCTTTGGTGGGGATGTTTACCATGATTTTATCAACAACCTTTTCATCTTCTCGTCTGATTTATTCAATTGGACGTGATGGACTTTTACCAAGTGCTTTAGGCAAACTCGATGAAAAAACACATACTCCACTTAACGCTTTATATGTTGTTACTTTTGTCATTGTTTTAGCCAGTGGCTTTTTATCTCTTGATCAATTAGCTAACTTGGTTAATATCGGAACACTAATTGCCTTTTTCTTCGTTTCACTTGGAGTTATCCCATTGAGAAAACGTCAAGATATTAAAAATGAAGGTGGTTTCAAAGTTCCATTTTACCCGGTTCTTCCAATAATTTCCGCTGCTTTATGTTTCTTCATGTTAACCCAACTTTCTATTGAAACATGGGAAGCTTCAGCAGTTTGGTTTATTGTCGGTCTTGTAATTTATTTTTCTTACGGAATGAAGCACAGTAAACTTGCAGAAAAGAATGACTAACGTATTTTAAGGAGGCCTGAAATAATTTCAGGTCTCTTTTTGTGTAAAAAATTGCTACTTATTAACAATTTTTACACACTTTTTCCACAAAAATTGTTAATAAGTATAGATTTTCCGTTGCCATCCCCATTTGATACACATTAATTCACAGTTTTCCACATAGTTATCCACTATTTTTGTGAATAACTGTAAAAAAGAGACAGGATTTAAAATTATCCTGTCTCTTTTATTTTATGCTTCTTTTGGTAATGCTTCTAAAGTTTTCTTGAGCATTAATGGGGCTAAAATTGTTGTTAAGATAATAACAATAATTACGCCTGAATAGTATCTTGAAGTTAATAAATGTGCTTGGTACCCTACTTGAGCGATAATCAAAGCCATTTCCCCACGAGAAACCATTCCTGATCCAATGACACTTCCTGATTTCCAAGACATTCCTAGTAATCTTGCACCTAAGCCACCACCAAGCCACTTAGTAAGTAACGCTAATACTAATAATCCAACAATAAACGCCCAATCAGTCAACAAGCCTTTAAATGTCATACTCAAACCGATTGAAACGAAAAACATTGGGATAAATACCGCATAACCAATTGGTTCAACGTGCGAATCAACAATTTCTTTATATGGTGTTTGGGCAACTGCAACCCCTGCAAAAAATGCCCCAACTACTGCTGATAATCCAACAAAGTCTGCCATGTATGCCATTGCTAAACAAATCACAAATGACATTAACATTTCACTTGAGGCAATTGGCAATTTGCTTCCTAACCGCATCAAAATTGGCGCAATCCAATTATAAACAATGAAGATTCCGACAAAATAAATAACTTGAATCAAGAATCCTAACCATAAATTAGATTGAGTTGATGCTCCTTCAGCTTTAGCAACATCGCTAAACACACTGACAAGAATACTTAAAATTAAGACTGCTAAAATATCATCAATTACTGCCGCCCCTAAAATTGTCGTTCCTTCTTTTGAATCTAATTTCTTAAGTTCCTTTAAAACTTCAACTGAAATTGAGACTGAGGTTGCTGCAAACGTAACCCCTAAAAAGATTGCTTGTTCATTTGTAAAACCAAAAACTTTTCCGAATAAATATACCAATACAATCGGAAAAATAACTCCCATAAAAGCAACTGAAGTCGCTGGTTTTAAATACTTTTTAAGTAAATCTAAATCACTTTCTAATCCAGCCATGAACATTAAAATGATTACTCCGATTTCAGAAAAATAATGCATGAAATGATCATTTGTTACCCAGCCTAACATCGCAGGTCCTAAAACTACCCCCACCAGTAATTGACCAATTACTGCAGGCATTCCTGCTTTGCGACTTAAACTTCCAGCAAGTGCTGTTGAAATAAGAACTAAACAAAGAGTCCCTAGAAACTCCATCAAATCTTCCTTTCTTTTTGGAAAAAACTAAAAAATATATACACATTTATTTTATCGAATTCTTCCAATTTTTTCAAAACCTACATTCCATGGAAATCCGCCTTAAAACAAACTATAATAAGAATAAATATCTTATGAAAGGTTGATTACTATGAAATTTAACCAATTTGCTTTCGTTGATGTTCCTTACGAACAAAAAGTAACCGAACTCAAACGGATTTCATTTTTACATATGTCTGATGAGTCTTTATTTATCAATAATTTATATGAATTATTTTTACGTCGTGCTTTATGTGATGCAATTAGTCATGATGCTCAAACTAACAAGTTAAAAGGGCTTTTAGCTAGCAAAAACGCTAATGCTTACACATACATCCACTCAAGTAAAATCAACGCCAAAACATTTTATGTCATTGGGCTTCAACTTCTTGGATTTGAAGTTGATCTTGATTTTACAGTCGATGACCCTTTTAAAGCTATGGATGAATATCAACTTCCTTATATACATTCAATTCAAACAGTTGAAGATTTAATTTCTGCTTGGTATGACCTTTTATGTACACCTTCTAAAAACGGACGTACGCTTTTAGATCACCTTGCTAATAAGGGTTATTTCACAGATTTTTACGGTAACGTCAATGAACCCGTATTTTTTAACGGTAAAGCTCAACCCGTTTTTGATACTCGAAAATTGATTACTGAAGTTATCTATGTTGAATCGGATTTAGATACTGATAATGATGGCCAACGTGATGTCTTAAAAGTGATTATTACACGTCCAAGCGAAACCAATCACGGCCTTAAAGTTCCAACACTTTTCACTGCTAGTCCTTATTATTTAGGTACCAATGACGAAACTGCCGCCAAAATGATGCATGAGGTTAAAGTTCCGTTAACTCATAAAGAGCCTAACGAACTAACTTACCAAGATATTGAATATCACCAACCAAAAACACCCCTTCCACCTAAGCGGACTTACACAGTAGAAACTAAAAAAGCCGAAGAAACTGCTGAACATTTGTTTACAGTTACTTTAAATGACTACATGCTTGCACGTGGATTTGCCGTTGCTTATTCAGGGGGTGTGGGTTCTCTTGGATCAGATGGTTTTAAAACTACTGGTGATTATGCCGAAACAATTTCGGCCAAAAATGTCGTTGAATGGTTAACTAATCAACGCCCTGGTTTTACAACTAAAGATGGCAACAAGGCCATTAATGCTTGGTGGTCTAATAACAAAGTGGCTATGACGGGTAAATCATATCTTGGGACCCTTGCAACTGCCACTGCAACAACTGGGGTTGAAGGCTTAGAAACGATTATCTCTGAAGCCGCAATTTCGAATTGGTACGATTATTATCGTGAAGGTGGTTTAGTGATTGCTCCTGGTGGTTTTCCCGGTGAAGATTGCGACATTTTAGCAGCTGAATGCTTTAGTCGCCAAAAAGAAGCTGGAGATTACCTTAATGTAAAAGATGAATTCGCAGCTTACTTAAAACAAATGGCAAAAGACCAAGATCGAACAAGCGGTAATTACAATACCTTCTTTGATGCTCGTAATTATCTCAAAGATGTGGAAAATATTAAATGCGATATTGTTATGGTGCACGGCTTAAACGACTGGAACGTTAAAATCAAAAACGTCTTTAACTTATTTAATCGTCTTAAAGATACTGATGTAACGAAAAAATTGTTCTTACACCAAGGACAACACATCTATATGAATAATTTCCAATCAATTGACTTTACCGACATGATGAATCTTTGGTTAAGTCATAAATTGTATGACGTTGATAATCATGCTAAAGAACAAATTCCTGATATTGTTGTTCAAGATAATGCTAGTGAAAGTACTTGGCACACTTATAAAGATTGGCAAGTTGATGAATTAACCCCTGCATATCTTTCAGATGGAGCAATTACAAACGAACCTGAAAATATCGCCCTTAAATTTAAAGATGATCTCCCTCAAGAGGATTTCCTTGCTTATACAGCTAATGTAGCAACTTGGAAACAAGATCTCTTAAAAAATGATATCAACAACAAATTACATTCTAATCGTCTCGTATTCAAATCTAAACCACTTACAAAAGACCAACTTTTAAAAGGTCAAGCTAAACTTCATCTTCGTCTTAAGAGTGGTTTAGATCATGGTTTGATTTCCGTTAAACTTGTGGATTATGGTTTAGATAAGCGTTTAGGTGAAGTTCCAACTATCCTTGAACGTCGGGGCTTAGATCATGGTTTTCATTTCAAAGAAGATGATTTAGTTGAATTTAAACTCCAAACTAATACTGAATTTAAGATGATTACTCAATCACACTTAAATCTTCAAAATCGAACTAATGATTATAAAAATGATGACCTCAAAGCTGATACCTTTTATGATATTACTTTAGTTACCCAACCAATGTTTTATCATCTAAAAGCCGGTCACCAACTTGGATTAGTAGTTTATGCTTCTGATTACGAAATGACGGTACATGCAAACGAAGAAAATACTTATACTCTTGATTTAAGTCAATCTAAAATTGAATTACCCCTAACAGCATTTAACGATTAGCAAAAAAGTGCTATAATCAAAAGTATATTTTCATAGAAAAGGATTGATTCTAATGAAACAAGGAACAACTATTATTACGTTAGACAACGGATACCATCTATGGACTAATACACAAGGAACAGGAACTATTCACTTGTTAGCCCTTCACGGTGGCCCCGGTGGCAACCATGAATATTGGGAAGATACAGCTGACCAATTAAAGAAACAAGGACTTGATGTCCAAGTTCATATGTATGATCAACTTGGTTCACTTTATTCAGATCAACCGGACTATGACGATCCTAAAATCGCCGAAAAATATTTAACTTATGATTACTTCTTAGATGAAGTTGAAGAAGTACGTCAAAAATTAGGAATTGATAACTTTTACCTCATTGGTCAAAGTTGGGGTGGCGCATTAGTTCAAATGTACGCTCACAAATATGGCCAACACTTAAAAGGTGCAATCATTTCTTCAATGGTTGATGAAATCGATGAATATGTTGATAATATCAATCGTCTTCGCGAAGAAACTCTTCCAAAAGAAGCCGTTGATTTCATGAAAGAATGCGAAACAAACAATGATTATTCAAATCCTAAATATCAAGAATACGTTCAAATTATGAACGAAAACTTCATTGATCGTAAGCAACCTTCTAAGCTTTACCATGTTAAAAATCTTGGTGGCACAAAAGTTTATAATACTTTCCAAGGTGATAACGAATTTGTAATTACTGGTAAGTTAGATCAATGGCACTTTAGAGATAAACTTAAAGATATTACAACACCAACTTTACTAACTTTTGGTGAACACGAATCAATGCCAATTCCTACCGCTAAAACAATGAACAAGTTACTTCCTAACTCACGTTTAGTAACCACTCCAAATGGCGGTCACCATCACATGATTGATAATGCTGATGTTTATTACAAGCATCTTGCTGATTTTATTAAAGATGTGGAAAATGGCACTTTTAAAAACGAAGACTAATCAAAAAAGCTGGACTAACATCCAGCTTTTTTAGTTACTGCTAAAATATTGTGGTAACGGCGCTTCAATGACTAAGTGCTCGTTAGTAAAAGGTATCACTAGCCTTTGTTTAGCTCCATGCAATAACATTTGTTCATTATCATCATGGTTATATAACGGGTCTCCAATAATCGGCGTCCCCATTCCTTGAAGGTGTACGCGCAATTGATGGGTCCGACCTGTTCTTAATTGTAAAGCTACCAAACTTGTTTTGTCATCAAACTCAAGGACTTCATAATATGTTAAGGCACTTTTAGCCTGTGGTCCATCAATTTTTCTCTTGCGTTTATCAGTTGGATCTTTGCCAATTGCAAAATCAATTTTGCCTTTTGACTTGGGTAAATGACCACTTACTTTAGCTAAATATTCGCGTTTAATAATTCCCTGACTAATTAACAAGTCCAAGATAGGGACAACCACAGGATTTTTAGCGATAATCATCGCTCCACTTGTTTGCATATCCAACCGGTGAACCATGTATGGTTGCGCATCTTTATCTTTAAGGTATGCAGCAACATAATTCATTAAGGTCCCTTTTTCTAAAGGTTGGTTGGGATGGCTCTTAATTCCAGCCGGTTTATTTACTACTAACAAATCATCATTTTCATACAAAACATCAATCTTATATCCATCATCAATCAAATAATTTGAAGTTTGAGTCCGAAATTCTTGGCCTTCAAACTTCATTACAACCACTTCACCCGCATGAACTTTTTCATTCATATTCCGATATTTTCCATTGAATGTAATATTTTTATTTATCCGTAAAAAATGGATAAATTTTCGTGGCAACAACCACCCTTTAGCGAGTAATTCTCGTACTGTCATGCCAGAAAATTCAGCATTTACCTGCTTTTTTAACACCCACTGCATATCAATAATCCTTTCAATTTATTTCATTACAAGAATAACAAAAAAGAGAGTCTAATAAAACCTAGACTCTCTTATATTTAACACTAATTATTTAGCAGCTGCTTCTTGAGCTAATAAGAAGCAACCTGTAATTCCGGCATCATCACCTAAATCTACATGAACGATGTAATCATCCAAATCAGGTGTTGGAACGTAGCCTTTCATTTGTTCTTTAAATGATTCACGAATCATTGGGAATAATTGTTCTTGTTTTGAAACTCCACCACCAAAAACAATCTTTTCTGGTGATAAAATTAATGTAAGATCCATGCAAGCTTGAGCTAAGTAGTAAGCTAAAATTTCCCATGCTTTGTCATCTTTAGGAATATCATAAGCTTTAACTCCACCTTGACGCGCTTCAACAGCTGGTCCACAAGCTAAACCTTCCAAACAATCTTTATGGAATGGGCAATGACCTTCATAATGATCTTCTGGGTGACGACGCATTGTAATGTGTCCTACTTCTGGGTGACCAAATCCTTCAATAACTTTGCCACCAACAACAACGCCAGCACCAACACCAGTTCCAACAGTTAAGTAAACACAACTGTCTTTTCCTTTAGCGGCACCACGTTTTAATTCACCATAGGCAGCCCCATTAACGTCTGTTGTCCATGCATAAGGAACATCAAAACGCTTTTTCATTTCACCAAGGAAGTTGTAATCCTTCCAGCCTGGCTTAGGTGTGTTTGTAATGTAGCCATATGTATCTGATTTGCGGTTTACATCAATTGGTCCAAATGAAGCAATCCCGATTGATTCTACTTCATATTTTTCAAAAAATGCAAAAACATCTGTCATTGTTTCTTCAGGAACAGTTGTTGGAATTGAAACTCTTTCAACTACGTTTAAGTCTTCATCTGCAACTGCGCAAACAAACTTTGTTCCGCCGGCTTCGATCGCACCATATAATTTAGTCATTTCATTACCTCCATCAAAAAAATAAAACGTTTTCTTAATTATTAATTATTATTTTATAATATCAGATTTGAATAGTAAAGCAAAAATATGTTAATCGTTTAACATATTTTTAATTCCCTTATTTCATCGTATTTTACGGCTTCAATCATATTTTGTGTTATCATAGAAGACGAAAATAATTTTTGGAGGATAACCAATGAAAATTAAACGTCTTGATCATGTCGTATTAACGGTTTCTAACTTACCTAAAGCTGAGCGTTTCTATCACGAAGTTTTTGATATGCCTGTGATTGAAGAGCAGTCAAATGATGAAGTTATCACCTTACGTTTCGGCCATCAACTATTACGTTTACGCCAACAAGAAAGTAACGAAACTTTACAAGCTGCTAACCCAAGTTTAGGGGCAGCTGATTTTTCAATTGTTGCGGGCGATAAACTCGAAGATATTCAAAATCACCTTAAGAGCTACTTCATCCCTGTTGTAGCGGGTCCTATTGAAAAGATGGGGGCTGAAGGCAAGATGACTTCAATTTTTATCCACGACTTAGATAAAAATTTAATCGAAATCAGTGTTTATTAATCATCACATCCACTGTCTTTATTCAATTAAAAAGAGGTTACTGTAAATCAGTAGCCTCTTTTTTAGTCTAATAATCCACCGGCTTCTTCATCAACAATTACGGTAACGTTGGGATGTTTTTGTAAAATACTTGCCGGAACATCTGGGGTAACTTCTCCATCAATCATAGCTTTGACAGCTTGTGCTTTCTTTTTACCAAAAGCTTCTAATAAAATCGCATCCGCATTCATAATTGACCCAATTCCCATTGAATATGCATACTTAGGGACTTCATTTTCATCTTCAAAGAAACGCGCATTAGCTTCAATCGTTGATGGAGTTAATGCCACCCGATGCGTTTTTTCGTTTATATCGGTGCCTGGTTCATTAAATCCAATATGGCCGTTTCTTCCAATTCCCAATAATTGAAGTCCAACGTGATTATCTTCAAGAATTTGGTTGTATCGTTGGCATTCTAAACTTGAATCTTTTGCCATCCCATTAGGTAAATATGAGTGCTTAAAAGGTTTGTGCTTGAAAAGATGTTCATGCATATAATAAGCATAACTTTGAGGATTGTCTTTACTTAAGCCGACATATTCGTCTAAGTTCACTGAGATATCATTGCTAAAATCCAAATCACTTTTAACTAATTGTTCATAGGTTGTGACAGGAGTTGATCCGGTAGCAAGTCCAAAAACTCTTACACCGTTATTTTTAGCCTCACTAAAAATCTCAAGTGCCTTTTTACCACCTTCAACTTGATCTTTTACTTTAATTACTTTAATCATGTTTAACTCCTCCTCAACTTTGGTCTATACCAATAATATACAACGTTTTATCTTTTTTGTAAACCCTTGCATCCTTGAAATATTAATATTATCATTAACTATAAAAGTGAAGTCTACTCCACAAATCTGCTTAAAGGAGACGTTGCACATATGAGTACTGTTTTAAAACACGCAACAATCTATACTGGACATGAAAAAATTACCGATGGATACTTACGTTTCGACAAACAAATTCAAGCTGTGGGTAAAATGTCCGATTATCAAGCTCAAAGTAACGATGAAATCTTTGATCTTGAAGGTAAAATCATCGTCCCTGGTTTCATTGACGTTCATAGCCATGGCGGCTATTCTTTTGATGCCATGGATGCCAGCGCTGATGAAATCGACGAAATGGTCAAAGATATGATTAAAGAAGGAATTACTTCATATTTTCCTACGACTATGACCCAATCCCATGAAAATATCGCCCACGCGATGGTTGAAATCAAAAAAGCCGCCAAACGTAATCCAGTAATTCAAGGAATTCACCTTGAAGGACCTTTTGTTGCCAAAGAATTCAAAGGGGCCCAACCTCAAAAATATATTGAAGATCCTGATATTGAAACTTTCAATCATTGGAATGAATTATCTGGTGGTTTAATCAAGCTAGTTACATACGCGCCAGAACATGAAAATACGCATGAATTTGAGTTATACTGTCTTGAACATGGTATTGTTCCTTCAGTTGGTCACAGTAACGCAACCCGTGAGCAAATGAAGCATTCCTTGGCTAGCCATGTAACTCACCTTTATAATGCGCAACGTGAATTTAAGCATCGCGAACCTGGTGTAACTGGTCATGCTTTATTAGAAGATAATATCTATACCGAAATTATTGCAGATGGGTTCCATGTTGTTGGTGACATGATTAAGTTAGCCTATAAATTAAAAGGTCCTGATAAAATTGAACTAGTCACTGATTCAATGAGATCTAAAGGGATGCCGGAAGGAGTTTCTGAGTTGGGCGGACAAAAGGTTATCGTTAAAGATAAACAAGCCCGTTTAGAAACGGGAAATCTTGCTGGTTCAGTTCTTAGATATCAAGATGCCTTCGTTAATATTATGAAATTTACCGGTTGTTCAATTGAAGATGCAGTAAAAATGTCATCTGGAAATCAAGCTAAAGAATTTAAGCTTACCCAAAAAGGATTCCTTGAAATTGGCAAAGATGCTGATTTAAACATTTTTGATAGTGATTTAAATCTATTAAACACTTATAGCTACGGTAAAAAATACTAAAATAAAAAAGGTTTGAAATAACACTAAAATCGTTATTTCAAACCTTTTTTATTTTACTTCTTTAATTACTTCTGCAAATAATTCATATGAATGATGTTGCTTAGCTTCATCATAAATATATGAATTGCACATAATTTCATCAAATTCAACAATGCTTTGAAGCTTTTGTAATTGCTGTTTAACAGTTTCTTTGCTTCCAATTAATGAAATGGCTGACATGTTTTTTACCATTGCTTTTTCATTTTGGAATAACTCATCAATATCAAACTTAACCGGGCCAAAGTGTGGTACTTGACGGACACTAATTAAGTTTTCATAAATTTGACGTTCATCTTCAACTGGGGGCATTAAACCACGTTGTTGTCCAGTCACAATGTTTAAAAATGATTGGGTTTGCGTTGTCGCTAAGAATTTTGCTTCTTCATCGGTATCCGCAACAATCGCATTCGCTCCTAAAATTACATATGGTTGCACTAAATCATCTGAAGGTTGGAAATTTCTTCTATAAGTATTAATTGCTTCAACCATCATTGCTGGCGCAAAATGAGCTGCAAATGAGTATGGTAGCCCTAATTTAGCTGCTAAATAGGCACTTTGAATACTTGAACCTAAAATGTAAAAAGGAACGTCTAAGCCTTTAGCTGGGTAAGCATTAATGCCTTCAGTGCCCTTAAAATAGCCTTGTAGTTCTTCAACTTCTTCTGGAAAATCCATTGTGCGATCATCATCACGTCGCAAAGCTTGCGCTGTTTGCATATCAGTTCCAGGTGCTCTACCTAAACCTAAATCTACTCGATTAGGATATAGCGTTTCTAGCATCCCAAATTCTTCTGCAATCAAATATGGACTATGGTTCGGTAACATTATCCCCCCAGATCCAACTCTTAAAGTTGATGTATTAGCTAAGGTATGTTGGATTAATTGTTTAGTTGCAGAACTCGCCACGCTTTTCATGTTATGATGCTCTGCTAACCAATAGCGTTCATAGCCTAATTCTTCAGCTTTTTTGGCTAAACGAACCATACTATCAATCGCTTCTTTAAAGGTTTGACCGTCACGTAATGGGACTAAATTTAAAATTGAATATTTCATTTTTTTCTCCCTTTTTTCTTAAATAACTTACCGCAGTTTAACTTATCGCTTAATTTACTGTCAAACATATTGCTCAACAAAAAAAGACTAAGAAAAAATCCTAGTCTTTAGTGCTTATTTTTCTGTCCATCCACCATCAATGGTTAAAACAGTTCCGTGAACATAATCTGCTCGGGGGCTTGCAAGATAAAGGGTCATTTGTGCGACTTCGCTTGGATTTGCCCAACGCTTAGCAGGCGTTAACTCTGCGACTTCTTTAGCCATCGCACCCCCATTTTCAAAATCTTTTGCATTCATCGGAGTATTAATTGCTCCTGGTGCGATACAATTAGCACGAATTCCTTTAGCAGCGTAATCATAATCTAATTGCTTCGTATATCCGATAATTCCATGCTTGGCTGCAGTATAAGCAGCACCGCCACCACCAGCGACCATCCCTGCAATCGAAGCCATATTAACAATCACGCCATGTTTTTGCGCTAACATTTGGGGTAAAATTTGATTGGTTAATAAAAACATACTTTTCAAATTTGTATTAAAAATATTATCCCAATCATCTTCGCTTGTTTCTAACGTTGGGGCATAGTCATCAAGAATACCAGCAGTATTTAATAAAATATCAACTTTAACTTGTTTTAAAATCATTTTTGCCCAATTCTTTATTTCATTTTTTCTTCGTACATCAACTTGCTGATAATTAAAGTTGGCGTATTCTTGCAATTTAGGAACCGCATTTTTCAAATCAGCTCCAAAAACTCGGGCTCCATTTTCTAAAAATGCTTTAGCTTGCTCAAAGCCAATTCCCGATGCAACCCCCGTGATGACAACAACTTTCCCCTCATATTCTGGATATAAATTCGTCATTAGTCTACAATTTCCCAATCATCTGCCAAAACATCACAAGAAGTTGGCATAAATTGTGATAAAGCAGGTTCTTCTTTTGTTCTAATCATTAAGTATGGATTAATTTTTTCACCATCTAATGTATCATTATTCACAACAAAAATATATTCTTCAGATCCGCCCCAACCTTCTGTACGGACTGCTTTTTTACCTGCTTTTAATTGTGGTAAGACTTCTTCAAAGGTCATTGTTAATCCTCCTATTTTGTTAAATCAATTCTTTTACTTACAAGGTATACAATAATTGCTCCGATAACCATAGATACTAATTCACCCGCACCTACACTTAAGTACGAAGCCCAAAATGGTAATTTAGAAATTAACATTAATTCTAAAGCCACTGTCCAAGACATCAAAGTACATACAGCAACACATACTCCAAGCTTAACCGATGTCTTCTTAATATAACGACTTAACCAATATGAAATTGAAGTCATTAATAATGTTCCAAGAGTTCCAAAAATTACATCTGGCATACCGAGGGGTGAATTTAAATTAGCAATTGCGCATCCAATTGTTACCGCCCAAATATAACGTTTGTTAAAGACTGATAAATTATTAAATAATTCAGACAAACGGAATTGAACTGGACCATACGCAAACGGTGCGACTGTTAAAGTAATTACAACATATAAAGCTGCAACAAGACCAACTTTAACTAACCCGACTAATTTGTTATCTCCAATTGTATTTTTCATTTAAAATACCTCTTTCTAGTTTTTTTAACTGGGATTTTTCGAACCAGTATCATTTAGTATAACAAAGTTTTCTATATAACAAAAGATGACCACAGACTTTTAATTGCTGTGATCATCTTTTAGTGTGGGTTAATTTTATTTTTCGCATTTTATTTTCCTTATGCATTTAATTGTGCTTCAGCTTCTTCAACTGAACTGGCTTTAACGATTTCATTAACGACTTTTCCATCTTTAATTGTTTCAACTAAGTACCATTTCATAATCCATCCCTCCTTTATTTAAATTTAGCTCATCTAATAAGATAGATATCAGTATTTTTTGATACCGTTTCCATCTGTGATAGAATACGCTTTTTACCATGTGTGATTACTATACTCTGTTTGCTTCATCAAATCAAGTTTTTCGCTCAATCTTTAACAAAAATAAAAAAACTAGAGCAAAACTCTAGTTTTTTAGTCTTTATTCGAAAATTTCATTTACAGCCACAGCAATTCCTTTACTTCCAAGAAAAATTGCCAATGATAATGGA
This sequence comes from Ligilactobacillus hayakitensis DSM 18933 = JCM 14209, assembly GCF_000615845.1. Classification (GTDB taxonomy): domain Bacteria; phylum Bacillota; class Bacilli; order Lactobacillales; family Lactobacillaceae; genus Ligilactobacillus; species Ligilactobacillus hayakitensis. The sequence continues at coordinate 74,163 of NZ_BAML01000002.1, read as the reverse complement.
ATTTCAACCACTTTAATCGTCGCATCAGTAAAATCTGCGTTTAAATGCATCTCATATTCTTGATACTTTTTGTTGTTTAAAATCCCCATTAAAGTTATCTGTGTTTTCTTGCCAAACTTTTCATACATTGGCATAATCGCTGCTTTTAGTTCATCATAACTAGACTTTTCACGATAATGCGTTTTATACATCGATAACTTTCCTTGATTGGTAAATCTCATCAAAGTTTTAGGTTTCAAGAAACGATTTGAAACTGAATTATGGCCATTTGACATGTATCCCGTTTTCGTTAATTGGTTAACGCCATAACTCAATAAAAACGTTGCACTATTATCCCGTAAGGCTTTTAAATGATCAATAATCGCAGCGACATCAGCCCCTTCAGCTGCTTTTTTAGCGGCTAATTTTACTAAATACCCTTGATTGGCCCCACTAGCATATGAATCAAAAACGTGAATCTTTAAATCACTCGTTTTCGCATAATTTTCAAGCACTTTTGGAAAACTACTAATCCCATTTGCAAGCGTAATAAATATATAATCGGTATATTCTTGGGTTTTCAAATCAGAAAAAAAACTATCTAATTCATTATCAGAAACTGACTCAATTACTGGTGTACTTGTATTTTCTAGTAACATCTCTCTTTTCATTTCTTGAGTCATTCCTTGTTTTTCAAGATAACGACCGCCTTCAAAACCAATATTGAATTCAAGGATATGAATATTAAATTTTTCAACATCATTCTCATCAATTACAGCTGATGAATCCGTTAAAATTGCAATTTTCATAAAACTGTCTTCACGGCCTTTCTTTGTGTCATAATTCTTATTTTAACATAAATTTATCTATCTGCCGAAATTTCCTAAAACCATTCCTAAATAAGCAGCAATTAAGCCACAAAGATAAGTCATAAGTACGTAACTTGCTAAATGAACGCACCTTTTTTCATCGAATAAACTCACTGATTCCACCTGAAAAGTTGAAAAAGTAGTAAAGCCTCCTAAAAATCCCGTTGCCAATAATAAATCAGCTTCGCTTGGAATATTTTTAGCCTTGAGATACCCTAAGAAAAAAGCGCCCATGATATTGATAACCAAAGTAGCTACGGGAAAATTGCCCCGGATTTTCCGCTTAATTAAACTAGTCATTAAATAGCGCATTATTGCCCCTAAACCTGCGCCGACGCCAACTTGTACCATCTTAATCCTTCCTTTTAACCATTAATTTAGCCAACAGCATTCCAAAATATGCACAAAGAAATCCTCCAAGTGCGCTTAAGACTAAATATATCAATGCACTTTTGGGATCCGGTTGATGATAAAAATCCATTGTAAAAGTCGAAAATGTTGTAAAGGAGCCAATAAATCCGGTTCCTAAGCCAACATTTAGCCATTCAGGGAAAATTGCAGCTTGAATAATGCTATAAGTTAAAAAGGCCAATCCAAAACTTCCAAGTAGATTAACTAGGAGCGTGCCTTGATAATTTAATAGCGTCGCAAAGAAATATCGTGTCATTCCTCCTAAAGCGCCAAAAATCCCGACACTTAAGTATAATCCATATTTTTTCACGACATTACCCTTCAATCTTAGAATCTAGATATGCTTCCATTTCTTTAGCGGGATGATAACCAGTTACTTTTTCTTTCGGTACACCATCTTTAAATAAAATCATGGCGGGAATATTCATAATATTATATTCTTCTGCTAATGCTTGATATTTTTCAACGTCAACTTTAGCAAATTTAATTTGACCTTCATATTTTTGTGCTAATTTTTCCATTACTGGTTCCATTACCTTACATGGAGTACACCAATCCGCCCAAAAATCAACAAACGTAAGCCCTTGGCTTGTCTTTTCTTTAATATTTTTTGGGGTTAAATTTTGCATAAAAAAAGCTCCTTTGTAATTACATATTCCTTATATTATAACTACAAAAAAGCTTAAATAGCAAAATTTAACTTTCAATAAAGCGTTGCACTACTTCTTGTAATGCATCATGATTATTATCGTTTTGGCAAATATAATCCGCAATCTTTAATACTTGAGCATGCGCATTTTTAACCGCAACCCCCACACCGGCTGCTTTAATCATGGACAAATCATTACCATTGTCGCCAACCGCAATTGTTTCTTCTGGTTTAATTCCTAATTTTTCTGCCAAATACAACATCGCATTGCCTTTGGTGGCACTAGCACTATTGTATTCCAAATATCTACCAGATGAATGCGTAACCGTCATTTTTTCGGGGATATTTTCTTTAACGACTTGTTCAAATGCTTTTCTTTCATCTTCACTCAAAATATTGATGATAACTTTTGTAATTGGAGTATCTTGAAGAAAATCAATATTATCATTTTCTAAATCAACCCACTTAACTCCTCGTGGTTCAAGATAATTCCGATCAACATCAGTCATATGGTAAACATATAAGGTATCAACCGTGTAAATATGAATTGAATTTTGCGGATAATTAACTCTCATAAGATTAAATAAGCGTTTAGCAACATCAAATTCCAAGCCATCTACATGAATTACTTTATTCTTTTCATTTTCAATGATAGCTGCACCATTATAACTAATAACATATTGCCCGGCTTTTCCTTTTAAATCCAACGTTTCCAAATCATCTTGCAAAGAAGCATATCCACGCCCGGAATTTAAGACTACTTTAACTCCAGCTCTTGAAGCTGCTTTTAAACCTTCAGCATTCCCCGTTGTAATTTGGGCTTGATCATTTAATAAGGTTTCATCCATATCAATAGAAATTAATTTGTACATAAAATCATTCCCTTCTGTAAACAACTTCAATTTTAATGTATCCGTTTTCAAAAAACAAGTTCCAATCTTAAAACCTTCTTATAATAAAAAAAGTTCAGATTGCTCTGAACTTTTTGGTTAGTTTTTAATTTTGTGATATACAAATGTACCGGCAATTGAACCAAGAACAATTAATCCAAAAATTGCGTTTGGAATTTCAATATCAATCATTGGAATTGTTAAGAATAACTTAATAGCAATCAATCCGATTAAGCCATAAGCAGTTGTTTCTAATTCAGGCACAATTTCCATTAATTTCATAATAACTTCAGCAATTCCACGCATCGCAAGAATTCCTACCATTCCCCCGATTAACACAATTACTGGATTAGGTGAAACGGCTAATGAAGCTAACACTGAGTCAATTGAAAAGACGATATCCATCATTTCAATTGAAACAACGACTGACCAAAATAGTGGTAAAATTGGCTTGCGTTCTTTTTTCTTCTTGTTTGCTTTTTGCTTTGGATTTTTCATACGATAGAAGTGATTAATTGCAAGGTAAGCTAAGTAAAGAGCTCCTAATACCTTGATTTCCCAAATATGAATTAAATAAGCTCCAATTCCTACAAAAATAAAGCGGAAAAGATATGCTCCCCACAAACCATAAAATAAAGATTTTTCTTGTTGCTTTTTATCTGGTAATTTTTGTGTTTGGGCAGCAAGAACAATCGCATTATCTACGGATAATATACACTCGATTAATACAAGTGATAAAATAATCATCCAATCTTCCCCTGATGTAACAACTGTCTTCCAGTTATTTAAATCAAAAAAGGGACCATACAATTGTTGTAATATGTCCATTTAAACATCGACATCCTTTCAAAATTCTCTATAAAGTACATTATATCAATTTTTCTAAAAATTTGATAAATTTAAGTCAACTTTTACATAACATTTACAATGGTAAAACGATATCTTCATCTATTCCTACATTGGTTGTTTCTTGTTTAGCTAATTTTCTTCCGCGCATATAAGCTTTTATCATCCCATAAACTTCTTGTCTTTCACTTACTGTTAGTTCTTCACCATTAAATAACAACGGCTTATTACTAATGAAAAGATCGTTTAAGTCTTCTGTTTGGTTAGCCTCTCCAATTAAAAAATTAGGAGTTACATTAAAGTATAAGCATAATTTTTTAATTTCAAGATATGACGGAATATTAACCCCACGCTCCCAACTTCCGATTTGAGGTCCGGTGTTAGGCTTAGTAAGGTTTTTCATTGCTTCTAATTCATTCAATTCTTTGGCTAAACCAGCTAACGAAAGCCCGCGTCCAAGCCGTAAAGCTCTCAATTTTTCTGGAAACATTTTATCCCTTCTTTCAGTATCTAAACTATATGTTACTTATTATTATAAGCTATTATTTCCTAAAAAATAAAATATATATCAATTTTTACAAAAAAAATCCGTTAGGAAGAACTAAATCTTGCCTAACGGAAAATCAATATATAAAACATAGCCGGTCAAGGTCTAAAACATACAATGTCAGGATATGCAGTATGCCGTTAACTTACTATGATTTTATATACCAATGGAAACAAAATGTGGTAAACAAAAGAAAAGTATATGCGAAAAAACATTACTTCTTCCTGACAGTTATTAAGTATACCACCTACTTCACATTGTGTAAACGATTAGTAAAAAAATTACTGTATTTACCATCAAAAAAACACTATAAAGTGATAATATAACTATCTTAACATACAATTCAAACCACAATATGTGTAATTTATAAATAATACCGTGCTGGATCAGTCACATTTATCAATTCAAAGGTTGCAGTTTTGGTATCATATTCAATTTCATTAACGGCACAATTAGGAACTCCACGTTGTGAGCGAATTAACGCCATCGTATCTGGTGCAATTTCATTTAAGAAACTTGCGATTGCAGCTCCGTGAGATACCACTAAAACATTTTGATTATCTTCGCTTTGCATAATTTCCAACAAAGCATTTTTAATTCTATTTTGAACATCACGTAAATCTTCTCCGCCATATACTACAAAGGCATCGGGTTGATTGATAAACCAATTCTTTGGTTGTAAGTATTCATCGCCACCTTCAAAATTTCCAAAACTCATTTCTCGCAAATCTTTGCGACGTTCATATGGCATTTGGCGAATTAATTCTAAGGTATCATTGGTTCTTTCTGAAGTTGATGCATATGCAGCATCAAAAGATTTATTTTTTAAAAATGCTCCAGCTGCCTTAGCTTGACGTCTACCTAATTCCGTTAATGGTGAATCGCACCATCCTTGCGTTTTATGCAAGCGATTAAATAATGTTTGTCCATGTCTAACTAAATATAATTTCTTTTTCATAAATTCCCCTCATTTCTATGAAAGCGTATACATATATTATAACATGGATTTAACTACAAAAAATAATCCGAAGATAAATTTTGTTAACCAATCATTATCTTCGGATTATTTAATTTATTTCATAAAATTTCTTATTTTGAATAGTTAGGTGCTTCTTTAGTAATTTGAACATCATGAGGGTGAGATTCTACTAAGCCGGCACCTGTGATTTTAACAAATTGAGCATCTTCTGTAAGGGTATGTAAATCTTTGGCTCCACAATATCCCATACCTGCACGAAGACCACCATCAATTTGATAAATAATATCAGCAACAGCACCTTTATATGCAACTTGTCCTTCGATTCCTTCAGGAACTAACTTATTAGCTTCGTTAACGCCACTTTGGAAGTAACGATCTGATGAACCATGAGTTGAGTCCATTGCGCCTAAGCTACCCATACCACGGTATGTCTTAAAGCGACGACCTTGGTAAATTACTGTTTCACCTGGTGCTTCATCAGTTCCGGCTAACATTGAACCTAACATAACGGCATTTCCACCAGCTGCAATCGCTTTGACAACATCTCCTGAATACTTAATTCCACCATCAGCGATAATCTTCTTGCCATATTCACGGGCAACGCTTGCAGCATCGTAAATTGCAGTAATTTGCGGCACCCCAACCCCAGCAACTACCCGCGTTGTACAGATTGAACCAGGTCCGATTCCGACTTTTACTACATCAACGCCAGCTTCATATAAAGCACGTGTTCCTTCAGCGGTTGCAACATTTCCTGCAATTAAAGTTGCATCTGGGAAATGATCTCTGATTTCTTTAATCTTACGTAAAACCCCGGCTGAATGCCCATGAGCTGTATCGATAACTAAAGCATCAACTCCGGCATCTAATAAGGCTTGGGCACGTTCAAAGGTATCACTTGTTACCCCAACTGCTGCTGCTACTAATAAACGTCCATGCTTATCTTTGGCAGCATCTGGAAATTCGACTACTTTTTCAATATCTTTAATCGTAATCAAACCTGTAAGCTTCCCTGCTTCATCAACCATTGGAAGTTTTTCAATCTTATGTTCTTGTAAGATTGCCTCAGCTTTTTTGAGTGAAGTTCCGACAGGAGCAGTTATTAGATTTTCTTTTGTCATTACAGTATCAATAGCAACTCCATGATCAGTTACAAAACGCAAATCACGATTAGTAATAATTCCAACTAATTTGCGATTTTCGTTATTATCTACAATTGGAACCCCACTAATTCGATATTTATGCATTAGTGCTTCCGCTTCATTGACACTATTTTCTGGTGTAAGGAAGAACGGATCAATAATAACCCCTGATTCTGAACGTTTAACTTTACGAACTTCATCGGCTTGACGTTCAATTGTCATATTTTTATGAATAACACCCAATCCACCTTGACGCGCCATTGCAATGGCCATTGCTGATTCTGTAACAGTATCCATACCGGCACTAATGATTGGGATATTTAATTTAAGATTATCAGCGAGCTGCACCCCAAGATTAACCTCATTTGGTAAGACGTGACTTTCCGCTGGAATTAATAATACATCATCAAATGTATAACCTTTTTTAGTAAATTTAGTATCCCAATTAGACATGAAATAAGACTCCTTTGCTTCTGTAAATTAATTATATTGTTAATCAGAATACAAAAAAATCTTTAAAATTGCAAGTTATTCTTCGTAATTTTTTTATTTTTAATCTATTTATAATTTTATTATTTGTTTTTTTAATCTAAAAACAATACTTGTCGCATTTCTGCAGATAATGGAGTAGTTAGTTTCAAGTCCATTCCGACCGTTTTTTTATTAGCTAAAATTTCTTCGGCTACACTTGTTCCATCAATTTTTGCTTGACCAAGGTAATAGAATTCTTTTCCGTATGCATCACTTCGCTTAACAAAAACATGGATCTTCATTTTTTGCTTTCCCTCATCAACTCCAGCTAAGAGCCGTTTTACTTCATCAGATTCTAAACTTCGCGGGCTTCTAGTGTACCAACGAAGCGAAGTGCCATTGTGCAAATCATTTTGATAAAGCGCATTGCGCTTTTTATCATCATCTTTTTGATAAGTAATAAAAATCGGACATTCATCTTTATCAACACGATACCCATACATTGGTGCACTGACGTCTTTAGGCCAATTCAATAAGCGACAAACATCTTTTCTGCTATAGCGCTGATATAAAGTAAATTGGGTCTGATTATCATAATTTCGATTTAATCTTTTCCCCACTTGAAGAACATCTTTAAATAATTTGGCAAAATCCTCATTCTCTTTTAAAGCTGCTTTAATCCGTGAATTTAAGCGATATTCCAATAGATTATCTTCAACAAGAGCTACTTGGCCATATTGTATTGCTTTTGTCGTTTTGCCCGCTTTAACATCAAAAAAGCTCAAGTCTAAAATCCCCTGACTTGATTGAATAACCGCATCATTAACAACAGCATTATGGATTTCTAATTGTTTCATCCACTCTTCTTTTGAAACAATTTCTTTTTGACAAAGCATCTCTAATAAGAGTAATTCATGAATCCGCATCCCATTTGCTAATTCTTTGGTAAGAAAGTGCAAAATAGCTTGTTCATAGTCACTTAATTTAATCTCAACTCCCATTTTCTGTAGGAAATCACCATAATGTTTTAGATTATTATTCTTTATAAAAACTTCTGAATTAGTCGAATTATATTTTAGAAAATCTAGCAATAAAGGGGGACGTCCGATTTTTTGAGATAGTTCCTTATAACTCCGCTTAAGTTCTAGCATCGAATCTAATTTGGTCTGTTCAAGCGAAGTTAAGATTTTCTTTGTCGCAATCTCAGTAAAATTAATAGTTGAAACATCAATTTCTTTAGCTAATAATAATTGATTTTTCACTTGATCTTTATCGCGACTGTTATCGCCAGATAAGGCAATCGGAATGAGATAATTATTCTGGTAATTGCCAATAAAATCAATCACGGTTAAAAATTCTTTACCTTTAAATTTACGTAATCCTCGCCCTAATTGTTGGGTAAAGATAATGCTAGATTGAGTATTGCGTAAAAGAATAACTTGATTCACGCATGGAATATCAATCCCTTCGTTAAATAAATCCACGGTAATAATATAATTCAGTTCGCCTTTTTCAAAAGCAGCTACCGTTTTTTGGCGATAACTTTGGGAATCTTCATTTGTCAAAGCTTGAGCTAAATAGCCTTGCTGATTAAATTCTTGAGCTAACTTTTTAGCTTCATCTTGACGGCTACAAAAAACCAAGCCGGATGCGTGACTTCCGGAATAGCCATAATAATCTAATTGCTTCAAAATGTACTCAACTCGTGTTTTAGATGTTAAATACCTTAAATTCGTTGTTTCATCAATCACGATTCCGTCTTCTTCATAATCCTGGACGCCAATATAATGAAACGGACTCAACATTTGATTTTCTAAGGCTTCTTTTAAGCGAATTTCATACGCTAAATTATAGTCAAAAATCTGATAAACATCTTGTTCATCCGTTCTTTCAGGAGTCGCAGTTAAACCAAGGTAAAACTTTGGCGTTAAATACCCCATCACTTTTTGATAGCTCTTAGCGGCACTCCGGTGGGCCTCATCAATAATAATATAGTCAAAGGCATCAGCTTGATATTTTTGCAACACGTCATCTTGACTTAAAGTTTGAATGGTGGCAAAAGTATATTTCGCTTCAAAATTCTTTTGGGTCCCACTTAATAATTGATAATCACTACGGTTACCACCTAAAACACGATAAAAACTTTCTAAGGCTGCTTTAGCAATTTGTTGTCTATGAACAACAAATAAAAAGCGTTGCGGCGCATAATTTTTTACCGCAAAAGCTCCTAGATAAGTTTTCCCAGTTCCTGTTGCGGATACAATTAAAGCTTTTTTAGCGTTGTTTTTCACTAAATAATCTAATTCTTTGAGGGCGGCTTTTTGCATTTGATTAGGTTTAATTTCAGTTTGCTTATAATTACTTTTGGCTTTTGGGGCTTGCCATGTTTTAGCGTATGCTTCAATCCATTCCTGATTCAAAGGTTCGCTTTTAGCTATTAATTCATCAAAGATTAATTTCGTCTCATTTACTAATGCCCCCGCATTCAGAGACGATACTCGCAAAAGGAGTTCTTGATTTTTAAGTAAAGCGTTGCGGGTTAAATTTGCACTTCCTACAAATAAAGTTTGATAATCTTCATGATCAAACCAAAAGCCTTTCGCATGAAAACCATCTTCTTGAGTTAAATAAACCTCCAGATTAGGAATTTTCATTAATTCGCGATACACTTGTGGTGAGTTAAATCCAAGGTAAGTTCCTGTAATCAAAGTTCCTTTAATGTTTTTCTTCTCTAAATCCGCCAAAACAACTTTAATCGGCGTTAACATATCCACCGTAATAAACGCCACTGCCCAGAAAAAATTCGTACATTCTCGTAATTCATTACGCAAATTATTCCAAACATTATCTTTTCTTTGATTCGTAATTAATTTTGGACTAAGAGCTTGGTTTGCTTCATAAGTTTGATTAACTAAACTATTTAATACGGCGTTTTGCAACGTCATTTCCATCTTCATACCTCACATATATTTTTCTTAAACTTCTAAGCTTACTTGGAGTTAAATGATAATATTCTTCTAAAAACTGTTCCATTGATCCACTTATTAATTCACAAGCTTGCTTTAAGAACCGTAAATCTTCTCCTAAAACTGCGACTTTTTGGTTCAACTCTTTGGAAACTTTATCTTTAGATTCACTTATCAACATGTGATTAATTGCTGTTGCCGAATAATCACTAAAATATAAATTGGTTAATAAATAATCTTCCAAAATTGCTTCAAAATCAACTTCTAACGCACTCAAAATCAAAAAGGCGGCAATTCCAGTGCGATCTTTTCCAGCTGTGCAGTGAAATACCACCGCTTCATTTTCATTTGTATTTTGTAATAATACATTAAACATTCGTTGATACGCAGCTCTTGAATGCGGGTCTAATAGCATTTGGAGATAGACTTGTTGATTATAAGCAAGCGTGGTTGCCTTTAATTTTAAGTTATTCACAATCCCTAAATTAGCTAACAACTCTTTTGAAAAAGGATAAACGGATGTGGATAAATATTTCATTTTAGGGGATAACTTATCCGGTGAATATGTACTTTCTTCAGTGGTTCTTAAATCGACAACATATCGCAATCCATATTGTTCTAAGCTATCCACATCCTTTGTGCTTAATTGTGCTAAACTTCCGCTTCTTAAAAGTTTATGCCATTTAACTTTACCATTTGTTTTTGTTGGATATCCGCCTAATTCACGAAAATTAATTCCACCGTCTAAAAGAAGCATTCTATTTTTCATTTTTCCACCTTCTAAAAAAGAGGTTAGGATATTCCCCAACCTCTTAATTTTATTCATCAGATTCTTCTTGCTCATCATCAGGAGCATTTTGAATCGTTGCTATTTTTTCAGCTACACTGGTAATAATTTGCATTGTAAACTGGGCAGGATTGCTGAGAAAATCTGTAACATTTCCCAATGTATCAATTCGTAATCCTGAAGCATTTAACTTTGAATGAGCTACAACTAAATTAACCACTACTGGTACTTCTTGCGTTAATTCACTGTAGAAGTTATCCACCTTACTAATATTGCTAAAAGGCAAATTAATAATTCCAGATTCTAACGTGATAAAGATTGGTTCTTTTAATCCGTCTAAGACAAGTTGCACCTGTGCAAGCGTTTCTTGTCTTAAGATATCAGCAAAAGTGCTCACAACCGGATCAATGATTTCTGCGATTCCTAATTGATCAACATCATTCATTGTCCCCGTAATAATTTTAGTTGTATATTCTTCGCTTTCAATAGCATTAATAAATGATTCTACTGCGATTTGCAATGCAATCACATCCTTCAAAAATTCTTACCTAATTAAATCTACTATAAAGTGATAAAATTTCCAATCATTTTCCTTAATTTTTCTCTTTTTTTAAAGATTAGCATCCATATTGAAAGTTAATTTAGATAATTTTAGACCTTCAACAAAGTAATGATCAATCATCTTCATTGCCTTATCACGCATGACTTTAACCATTTCATCATTAGCATTTGTTAATGCTTCTGTTAGTTTTTTACCATCTAAAGCTGCCACTTGGTTATCAACCGCTTCAATCATTGTTCGTTGTAATTGACGACATTCTTTTAAATAATCAATATCATCTTGAATAAATTGGACATGGTGTGATTCCACTAACATAGATAAGGCCCGATACATCCAATAATCACTGTTCATATCGAATTCTAGCGGAGTATTCGCCCAACTTGCAGGAATATCATCAGCATTGGCATAAAACGGAACGTATGGTGTAAATGAAGGGACACCAAAACACATCCACATTAAAGCATTATGCTTTTTAGAAACCGTATTTCTTAATTGAAGTACGTGTGAATTTTGCGTGCGGTTCAACGAAATTGGACGGAAAAGTTTCTTTTCTTCCTCTGTTCCATTACCCAAAGGATCATATTTAGTTTCATTATAGTGTGAACTTAAAACATATTGTAAATCTTCCACACTTAAAAGCCGATTAGCACGGCAAATAAATGGCAATTCACTTGAAGTTGGTTCTTGCTTAACTTCTGGTGTAAAGTATCGTTGACCAAACCACACTCTTGGCGTATTGTAGTGACGGTCTTTTTTCGTATCCGTTCCAAAAATTTTACGGAAATTAAAGCTGTTCTTATCTGGGTTAAGATGATGTTTGGCAACAAATTCTTGGAGTCCATTTGACCACATAAAATTATTAGGATCATCAAAATTGATTTCTTGTTGGGCCACTTGGTTAGCCGCAATGACATACGCATCATCAGGGATACGCGTTGCCGCATAATGGTGTCCGGTAACAATTTCCATATACCAAGCTTCATCTTTATCCGCAAATAAAACGCCATTTCCTTCTGGAGAACCGTATTTTTCAATCAATTCACCTAAATAACGTACCCCGTCGCGCTGAATCAATATAAGGCGCCACAATATTTTGAATTGAATCTTCGGCAATTCCATTTTCAACCCATGGATCATACGCTAAAGCTCTTTCATTACCATAAACTGATTCTGTTGCAGACATCGCAACGTTTTTTTCATTAATTGACGTTTCCCCAAACACCCCATTATGTTCAACATCAACATTAGGAGTAAAGCTTGTTTTATAACCATTTTTAGGTAAAGTCATTTTAAATCCATTCAGATTTGATTCCCAAATTCGTTCTTCATTTTGATATGCTGCTTGCATAATAAATTTTTGGGGCGTGATTGGCAAAAAGGTATCGTCATTTCTCGCAATCATCACTGAGCCATCAAGGCTGGCATTTTTTCCTACTAAAATAGATGTACATGCTTGTTCCATCATCTTTATCGTCTTCTTTCAAATATGTATAAATTAATCTTCTTCATTGTACACCTTGATTTTAAATTAAAAAAGCGGTTGGAAAAATTTCGTTTTCCAACCGCTTTTTTACTAGTCTTTATTAGCTTTTTCTTTTTTATTCAATTTCGTCCACTAAAACTTTACGTGGTCCTAGTATTTTTAAAACTTGATATAAATCAATTATTATATTTCTATGCTCGGTTATACTGAATATAATAAAGGAGGTCGAAATTATGCAAAAATTGTTATCACGTTATCGAAATTGGTTAACAGCAATAACTGGTGTTCTTATTATACTTGCTTTTTCATCCAAATGGTTCTTTAGTAGTGAGCAGAGCTCAACTTATCTACTGTTTGTAGCTTCATTAGTTGGTGGTTTACCAATTTTTGTTCAAGCCTATCAAGCTCTTAGAGTTAAGGTAATTAGCATCGATCTCTTAGTAACTCTTGCTATTTTAGGGGCATTTGTTATTAAAGAGTTTGAAGAATCAGCTATTGTAGCTTTTCTCTTCTTATTTGGCGCATACTTAGAACAAAGAACATTAGCCAAGACACGTTCTGCGATTAAGAATCTCGTGGAGATGGTACCAGAGACTACTTTTCGTAAACTACACAATGGTGACTTTGAAGAGGTGTCAGTTGAAGAAGTTAATGAAGAAGATATTCTTTTAGTAAAAACTGGTGGAAAGATCCCAGTTGACGGTGAAGTGATATTTGGCTCTGGTACTGCAAATGAAGCAAGTATTACGGGCGAATCTATCCCAGTCTCTAAAGATTTAAGCGATAAAGTTTTTGCTGGTACCATTCTTGAAAATGGCACTATACAAATACGTACTGAGAAGATTGGGGAAGATACAACTTTTGGGAAAATTATTGAATTAGTAGAAGAAGCACAGGACAGCAAGTCAAAAGCTGAGAGGTTTATTGACCAATTTTCAAAATACTATACTCCTTCAGTTTTAGTGTTAGCGATTATTGTTTGGCTTATTAGCCGCAATATTGAGTTAGCCGTTACTATTTTGGTTCTTGGATGTCCCGGTGCACTGGTTATTGGCGTACCAGTTTCAAATGTGTCAGGGATTGGAAACGGCGCACGACATGGCATTTTATTTAAAGGTAGTGATGTCATTACAAACTTTAGTAAAGTTGATACAATGTTATTTGATAAAACAGGAACATTAACTTATGGTAACCCTCAGGTTGCACAGACAATCTATTATAGCAGTGATAGGAGCCTTGCTGAGAGCTTACTGGCTAGTGTTGAGAGAGAATCAGATCATCCGCTCGCGAAAGCAATTCTGAACTATTACTCAGATTCTGTAGTAAGGGTAATTGACTCAACAGAGGTCATTCAAGGTGGTGGCATTGTTGCTCGTATTCAAAATCACCAAGTTCTCGTTGGGAACTCTTACTTGATGAATCAATATAATATTCCATTCACTAACCAGATGAAGAGCGACATAGCAGGAATGGAAGCAAAAGGAAATTCAATTGTCCTAACTGCTATTGATGGCCAAATAGCTCTTGTTGTAGGAATTCGCGACCAAATTAGACAAGGAGTCAAAGAGGATTTAGAGACGCTTAAAAATATGGGAGTAAAAAATCTCATTTTATTATCTGGAGATAATCAAGGCACAGTTGATTTAGTTGCTAATCAGTTAGGCTTAACCGAGGCTTATGGTCATCTACTACCAGAAGACAAGGCAGAATTTGTGAGAAAACGTCAGGCAAGTGGAGAAATAGTAGCATTTGTCGGAGATGGTATTAATGATAGCCCATCATTGGCCTTAGCAGATATTGGAATTGCCATGGGAAACGGTACAGATGTTGCCATTGAAACTTCAAATGTTGTTTTGATGAATTCGGATTTTCACAGAATCCCTCATGCGATTGGGTTGGCTAAAGCTACACGACGTAATATGATTGAAAATATCTTCATTGCATTGTTAGTTGTAGTAGTTCTTCTTATCAGTATCCTCTCAAGTTCGTGGATGAATATGGCAATTGGTATGTTTGTTCATGAAGGTAGCATTCTCGTAGTTATTTTGAATGCTATGAGGCTTTTAAAGTATAAAAGAAAATAGAGATTCTTGATAGAAATCAATTTTTTATTCTAAATATCGCACTATACTAAAGACATAATAAGGAAAGGAAGTAAAAATGATGAAAAAAGCTATACTACAGCTTGAAACACTGGCTTGTCCAACATGTATGCAAAAAATTGAGGGAGCCATTAAAAGTGTAACAGGTGTCGATAAGGAAAGTGTCAAAGTTCTATTCAATGCCAGTAAGGCAAAAGTAAATTTTGACGCTAGTGTGACAAACGTTAATGAAATTGTGAAGGCAGTGCAAGCAATTGGCTATGATGTCCTAAAAGTATCAGAAAAATAATAGGAGGTAGTACAATGTTAAAACAATTTTTTGAAGCAAATGATGAGATGCTTGATCTATATACAAATGCTATTACAAAAGCTCATGGGAAAAATCATCCAGAAGTCTTTGATGTTCGCAAAGTTTATGAAACAATTCAACATAAAATTAAGGATAATAATTTGGACCTATCAAATGAATTTTCAGAACTAAGAGCTCTTACAAAAGATTATACAATTCCAGATGATGCTTGTGAGACACTTACTAAAACTTATCAGCTATTAAAACAATTTGATGAATTATCTCAAGAATAGGTTTTATTAATTAGAAGGAGGCTATACATGGTTCAACATATTTGTGTAACACTTGTACCATTATTTAATCATCTGTCAGAAGATGAACAGATTAAAATTAATAGATTGGCACAACATAAACAATTTAAAAAAAATGAAATTGTTTTTAGACCAGGAGATGAAAATCTGGACATCGTGGCTTTCGGAAGTATGAAAGTATTCCAACTGTCTACAAATGGTGATGAACAGCTTTTACGGGTTGTTGAACCAGGTGGCTATGAGGGTGAGAATCAGTTGTTCGGTATTAAAAATGAATCTCTTTTTGGTAAAACTCTTGAAACAACTGAAATTTGTAGATTAAGTAAACAAGATTTTGATCAAATAATGCTTAGAAATCCACAAATAGCTCTTAAATTATTTGAATTAAGTGCGCAAAAGATGATTCAAGTAGAAAAGCAGGCCCATATTTTATCTATGGAGCGTGTTGAGCAACGTTTAGCGAACTACCTCTTGGATCTGTCAAAAGTAGCGAACGATTATCGGTTCAGTTTACCTATGAAGATGATTGATATCGCGCGATATATAGGAACTACCCCTGAAACTCTTTCTAGAAAATTTAGATTTCTTGAGGATAATAAATTGATAAAACGTTCAGGTAGAAGAATAATTATTATTGACGAAGATGGCTTAATTGATTTATGAGGTGAAAAATGTCGTTTGATAAATTAAAGGAATATCTACCCTATCAAGGAGAAAAATATATTAAGCCGGAAAAGGCCGGTAATTATCGCCAGTATATGATGGATTTAAGGGACCTCGCTCGACAGGCCCGGGATGAATTCAGTTTAATCAGTAAATCTTTTGAAGACAGGGTAAAACCATTTAAAGCAGAGCGTGTTAGTCAATGGATGAATCAATCTCAGATATGTCGTCCCCATTTTTGGTGTTACTTCCGGTTACCTTCCGATGATTTGGATAATTCGGCATTGGCTATTCGTCTTTATGGGGAATCTGATAATTTTGGAATTTCCGTTGAGGTTAGTTTTGTAGAAAGAAGGATGTCTGAAAACAGTTTAGAGAAACAAAATAAAGTTTTGAAGCTTCTTCCTTTTGGAGACATGTATTATTTTGTACAAAAAAATGGTATAAGTTTCAAAATGGATGCAACAGAAGAAAATCGAAAGAGTTTACTAAAACAGGTCAAATCAGGTGAAGTTCGTAAGGTCTTGGTTAAACAGGATATTCCAATTGAGCCTGACCAATCATTAGAACGGTTAATTGATGGTCTATTAAAAAGTTTTGATGAATTACTGCCATTTTATGAGGAAACAAAAAAATAAACTAAAGGATAGGTAGCAGTAACACCTATCCTTTAGTTTTTTTAAATTATAGAACGTCAAATTTATTCCAAAAAGAACGAAATAGTATAATTTTTTTCCTACTAAAATAGATGTACATGCTTGTTCCATCATCTTTATCGTCTTCTTTCAAATATGTATATTGGACACCTTGCTTTAAAATTAAAAAAGAGGCTGAAAAAAATTTATTTTTCAACCTCTTTTTTACTAGTCTTTATCCGCTTTTTCTTTTTTATCTTTAAAGTTATCCGGAATTACATCCTTACCTTTAATCGTTACTTTAGTTCCTGCAGGTAGATTCTCATAAATCCACTTAGCATCTGGCTCAGTTAATAAAATTGAACCATATGCGCGAACATTATGCTTTCGTGTTATGTTAGTTTTCCCTAATCTTTCAGCTAACTTTTGATCTACCTTCCCGTTTTTATCCATTGGCACGCTTTGGAAGTGATATGGACCCTTGTAAGAAGTCCAATACTTACCCCCAATTTTACGTGATTCATCATAAAATTCTTGCCCACGGGCTTGATCTAACTTATACTTTCCAACAGGCGTAACATGTTGAATTGGTAAGTGTTTTTCGTAATTCTTCCCGACAGAAGCATACATCGTATATAAAATATATGGTCCACTCATCACATATACACGTTGTTTTTTAGTTGAAACAACTAAGCGTACCTTGTCTTTTTTCTTTACATTTTTATATGCATCCATGTCAGGATATGGGATGGTCATTGATGGCTTATTCCATTCAACTTTTTTAGCCATCCCACGAGTTTGTTGCTTCTTGATTTTCTTTTGCTTCGTTGAAATACTTGAACTCATGCTCATCTTTTTACTAACAACGACGGCATTCTTACTTTCAAGTTGATGCATGTGCACTCCACTATAAATCGCGATAATTACTAATACACCAGCAACAATCCAATAAATTAGATTACTATTTTTCTTCATCTAGGCTATCCTTTCAACAACTATTCTTCCATTTATTTTAACATATCTTTTTTAATTAATTGGCTTATTTTTGAATTCGCACTGATTCCACATCAAAGATTTTATCCACCCAACCTTGGTAAAAATCTGGTTCGTGTGTTACTAATAAGACGTTACCTGGGAAAGTTTGTAATGCCTTTTTTAAAGCATTTTTAGTTTCATCATCTAAGTGATTAGTAGGCTCATCCATAATTAAAAAGTTACTAGGCTTTAATTCAAGCAAACATAACTTCACTTTGGTTTGTTCGCCCCCACTTAAAAGATGCATTGGTTTAACCGCATTTTCCGCGTTGATGCCCGCTCTGGCAAGACGTTGTCGAATAGTTTTAGGTTCAAGCTTAGGGTATTCATCTTGGATGGTTTGTAGCGGTGTTTTTTCCTTATCATCCCAATCTAAATCTTGGTTAAAATAATTTACGATGGCATTATCAACAAATTTCGCACTCCCACCAAAATTAGGAATTATCCCTAAAACCGATTTAATTAAGGTTGACTTTCCTACCCCATTAAATCCTTTTAAAACAACCTTTTGCCCGTGTGACATTGAAAAGGTTACCGGCTCTAACAGTGGAGTTTTATACCCAACAGATAAATCTTTAACTGTTAGCGTTGAAGCTGATAGTAATTCAATATATGGGAACTTAAAGTGCGATTGTAAAGCATCACTTGGTGGATCTAATCTTTCCATTTTATCCAAGCGTTTTTGACGTGATTTAGCCATATTTGAACGTGAACCGGCCTTATTCTTGCGAATATAAGCTTCATCTTTTTCGATTTGGCGGCGTTGTTTTTCATAAGCCTTTTGTTGCATTTCTTTTTTAGCTTCTTTTTGTTTTAAAGCTTGGCGGAAACTACCAGTATATTTCGTAATTTTACCAAAGGCAACATCGACAATCGTATTTGTGATGTTTTCTAAGAAATTAAAGTCATGCGAGATAACCATAAAGCATCCCCGAAAACTATTTAAATATTCAGTTAACCATTCAATATGTTCGACATCCAAATAGTTTGTCGGTTCATCTAATAATAAGACATCTGGATCTTCTAAAAGTAATTTAGCCAAAATAATCTTAGACCGTTGTCCCCCGGAGCATTCACTAACTTGACGATCTTTACCTAATGCATCAATCCCTAAACCAACCATCACTTGATTGATTTTAGTATCAATATCATAAAAATCATGCGCTTCGAGATTTTCTTGAATCTTACCTGCCTTTTCTAAAAGTTCATCATCAAAATTCAAGGCATAATCTTCATAATATTTAGCTTGCAGGGTTGCTTGATCAAATAACTCTTGAAAGGCACTTTTCAAAAATTGTTCAATCGTTAAATCATGGGCAGATTCAGCATATTGGTCGAGATAGCCAATTTTTGTTCCGTTTTGCCATTTAATCTTTCCTTCATCAGGTAATTCTTGGCCTGTAATAATCTTAATTAAAGTTGATTTACCAGCCCCATTTTGACCAATAATTCCCATATGATCTTCTTTATTTAAGCGAAAACTTGCATCACTATAAAGTTGCTTATCCGCAAATGACATCGTTAAATTTTCAACTTCTAATATACTCATGTCGTTCCTCTTATTTTTCTTTTTTATTCAAGTTCAATTGATATTGCGCTAATATTTCAGCCGTTAATCCCCAGATTCCGTTTTCTTGATATTCAAGATAGCGCGTGGTAAAACTGGGAGCATATTTTTGGATTTGTTGTTTCAAATCATCGTTTAATCCATCCAAATCTTTTTGATTGCGATAATTTAAAATTTTGATGTCAGCTTTTTTTAAATTAGCAATCGGTAACGTAAAGATTTTTGCAATCTCATTTTTGTCATAGGACAAATCAAAATATTTCTCCTGGGTCGAAAAGTGAAATCCATAAATCTCGTACTTTGGATGCGAGAAATTTTGTTTTAATTCCTCGATAAAATTTAACTGTGCTTTTTTTAGGCCTAATTCTTCTTCAATCTCACGATATATCGCATTTAAAGGCGATTCTTGTGCTTCAATTTTTCCTCCGGGAAAACTAACTTCTCCTCCTTGAGAAATTTGAGCAGACCTTTTCGTTAGGATAATCGCATCGTCACTTTCAATAATTGCAATTGCGGCTTGTTTTTTCATCTTGCACCTCATCATAAAATTAAAGCTGGAAAAGTCGCCGTACTAAGATTATCTTCTAATCTTCAATTAGTGTACTAAACTTATCCAGCAAAAAAAATCCACATGTTTCCTTGGAAGTTCAACATGTGGAATATATCATCATTTAATTGTGAGATATCTAAATCCAAGGAAATCATTAATTACTTGCTTTCCTTGTCAGCTTCTTCGCGGCTCTTTAAGAAAGAAACAACTGATTGGTGTTGTGCGCGACGCTTCTTAACATTCTTTGAGTTAACAGGACGACGATCGTTTGCTACGCCGATGTGTGTATTTTGTGACATGCGATTTCCCTCCTTTGCGAATTTCATACTTAAATATTTTATCGTAATTTCCCAAATTTTTCAAGTTTTCTTTTGAGATTTTACTACGACTTTAAAAACAATATATTTTCCGCTATACTTAAGTCTATGTTCATTCAAATCGTTATTACAATAACGGACTGGTTCTTAAACTTCCCAGAATAAAAAACTAAGAATCTCTCAAGGAGGTAGGAAATAATGAACGAGAAAACTAAAGTTATCATTGACTGTGACCCTGGCATTGATGATAGTTTAGCAATTCTTTTAGCGCTAAACTCTCCTGAACTCGATGTCATTGGTATTACGACAGTTAGTGGTAATGTCCCTTCTGATTTAGGCGCTAAAAATGCCCTTAAAATCTTGCAACACGCTAATCGCTTAGATATTCCAGTTTATCAAGGAGCTAGCTTACCACTTAAACGTGATTATGTGAGCGCCCAAGATACTCATGGAGATGATGGCTTGGGTGACTCACATCTGCCTGAAGTGACTGATGTAAAAATTCATCAAAACGCTCCTGAATTTATCAGTCAAGCATTATCTGAAAATCCAGGGCTAATGATCATCGCAATCGGTCCGATGACAAATATCGCATTATCAATGCAAGCTAACCCTAAAAATTGGGAAAATTGTGGCCGCTTCATTTCAATGGGTGGTAATTTCAAGAGCTTTGGGAATTGTTCACCAGTAGCTGAATATAACTACTGGTGTGATCCTGATGCGAGTGCATTTGTCTATGAAAATTCTCCCATTAAGATTGAAATGATTGGTCTTGATGTTACGCGTAAGATTGTTTTTACGCCTAATATTCTTGAATTTATTCGGCAAAACAATCCCAAAGAGGCTGAATTTTTCGCTAAAATCACCCGCTTTTATTTCGATTTTCATTGGGAATACGAAAAAGTTATCGGTTGTGTGATTAATGATCCCCTCGCTGTTGCATACAGCATTTTTCCTGAATTATGTCACGGATTTGACAGTTATACTGCCGTTGAAACTAAAGGGCTTAGTATCGGTCAAACATTAGTTGATGAAAAGAATTTCTGGAAAAAAGATGTTAATTCACACATTTTAACAAAAGTCGATAGCTTAGAATTCATGAAAATCTTTTTAAATCGGACTTGCAATATCGATATGAGCTTGCTTGAGCAAGTCTTACCACAAATTACAAAATAAAATCAGAAGGAACTATTAAAAATGAAAAAAATCAATACTAAAGTAATCGCAATTCTTGCGCTTTGTTTAGCGCTTAACGTTTTAGGAAGTAAAATCGCTTTACTTTTAAAACTTCCAATTTATCTTGATACTATCGGAACTTTATTTGCTAGCGCAACTACCGGTCCAATTGGCGGCTTGATTGTTGGAGGCTTGACTTCTATTTTAGCTGGATTAGCCGGCGACGTATTTTCATATTACTTTATGCCAGTTCAGCTTATTGTCGCTCTTGCAGCTGGGATTGCTTACAAAAAAGTTGCTCCCGATAACTTCAAGAATATTTGGTGGTTAGCTTTTGTGATTTCAATTTTTGGAACTATCGTAAGTACAACAATTACTATTATTCTTTTCCACGGAATCACAAGTTCTGGTTCTTCAATTATCGTTCAACTTTTATATGGAGCTGGACTTCCAAAAGTATGGGCCGTATTTATCGTCCAAATCTTAACCGATTACCTTGATCGTTTAGTTGGTGTTTACGTAGTTGCCCTTGCTTATCATGCATTAAAGAATCGTTTAAATCTTAATAAAGTACAATACTAATTATTACTTTTAATTAAAAAATATAAGCGTATAATATAAGTAAAATAAAGTGATTATAAGATGATTATTGTTAGGGGTGACGTCTCATGATTAAAAGATTTTGGACTTTTATGTTGAATGGCGGATTCATTAGAGGAAATAAAAGATATATAGTTTTTCCGCCTTACATTGCTGTAGTACTTACACTTACTTTTTGGCTCTTGAATCAACCCATTTCTTTGCTTAATTATCTAAAAGAACCTAAAACTCTTATTTTTATTGTAATTTGTCTTGTATTTGGTGGACCATTCATTTACTTTTTAGATAAGGTTTTTGGTAAAATTACTAATAACAAATAAAATTTTTTATACAAAAAAAACCGTTAAGTAGCTTGTTTAACACTCTACTTAACGGTTCTTTTAGATAGTCTATTTTAACTAATTTTTATTTAAAAATACTATCTTGATTTGCAGTATACTTTTGCACTTTAGTTAATTCACCTTGGACAATCACGCGGTTTACTTCGCCTTCTGTTCCTGAAGCACAAGTTACTAAAGTTACTAATTTTTGCCCGGGAACATCATCTACCCATTTAACTTCATGTTCATCAACAACTACTTTTCTAGTTACTTTATAAACATACACATTTTTTTCATCAGTTAAATAAATATCTTTGCCAACTTTTACCTTACTTAAAGGTCCAAATAAAATATTTGGATCTTCCATATGGTGACCAGCAATGGCGTAGTTATTTTCACCACCCATTGTTTGATTACTCTTCATGGTACCGGCACCACGCATAAGATTATTGTTATCTAACCCGTAAAAAATTGGTAATTTCAATCCGATACTTGGAATTGCAATTTTTCCAATTGCGCCTGTATTATCTTGCGTTGCGCTGCTACGCCTTTAATATCTACAGCTTTTACGCTTTGGAAATCAAAATTGCCTTTACTCTTTTTCTTTGAAACCGGCTGACTAATAGCTGATTGGCTCATATTATGAACCACATATGATTTAATTTGTTCATTAAAAATTAATGCCAAACCAACCACTAAAAGTACTACTACTAGTACCCATCTTAAAATTGGTAATAATTTTTTCATTTTTCTTCTTCCTTTGAAAATTAACATATATTACTTTTATTTTACCATATATTTTACTTTAAACTTCAATTGAACGACCTAAATCAAGTGAATATATAATTTTCTTAATAACTTTCTTATTTAAAATATCTTCTAGCGCCATCGCATATAAGTTTAATTGACCCCGATAATTTTCAAGTAATTTTTCTTCACTCGTGAAGTTATCAGTCTTGTAGTCAAATAAGATAATGCCATCTTCTTGTTTAAGGTATCCATCAATAATCCCGTGGACAAGAACAGGTTCTTGGGTGTCATTTTTAATATCTTTAAACAATGATCCGACTGGCATAATCATTGAAAACGGTTCTTCTCGATGGACTTTAGCGTTCGATTCTAAAAGTAAATTCCCTAAATCACTTTCATAAAACTCTAAAATCTTATTTAAATCAACTTTTCCAGCCACCTCAGGCGTTATTAATTGATTTTCAACCATGGTCATCAATAATTCATTTAATTCTTCTAATGATAACTTTTTGTCTAATGGTATTTTTTGTAATAATAAGTGCGTTGCTACCCCAATTTCAGCCGGCGTTACTAGCGTTTCTTTTGCCATAAAGTTGGGCATCCCGAATTCTTTTTGCACATACCGATTGATCCCTTGAGGATTTTTTTCATCCATTGTTAATTCAAGACTTTGCATTGATAACACATCAGGATCATCAAAAAGTCGCTTCAAATCCGATACTGCTTGGTAAGCAGTTGTTTTAGTCAAACCAAGATCCCCGTAATTATCAGCTAAGACGGTATCTATCATTTTCTTCGCTTGCGTTGAGACTATTTCAGTCACAAAGTTTTTTTGTTGTGATAACCATTCTTGCGCATTATCACTAGCTTCTTCTTGGAAATTTCCTAGTTGTTGGTTGTTGTAAAAACTAATTGAACATTTAAAAGGTAATTCTTTAATATATTTAGGTTCATTCGTACTCAAATCAACGCCTAAGTCCGCACTTACTTTACTACTTCGGATTAAACACATCCCAATCCAATCCATAAAATTCTTGGTAACTGCTCTAACTCCAGAATTTAACACCAAATCAGTACTGCTTGCCGCTTTACGCCACTTCGTAATAGCCTCGTCCTTATCCTTATAAGCCCCAACTAAATACAGTTGTTGTTCTGCTCGGGTTAAAGCTACATATAAAAGGCGCATTTGTTCTGCGGCTTGCTTTTTACTTTCATTTTCTAGTGATAACACCCGCATCAAAGTATCAGATTTGATTCTACTTTCCATATCCATGTATGAAATTCCGATTCCATTTTTAGCACTTAAAATATATGGCTTTCTTAATGCATCCTGATTAAATTGATGTGTTGCATCTAACAAGAAGACAACGGGAAATTCAAGCCCTTTACTACCGTGAATCGTCATTACCGTAACTGCATTATCAAGCGCTTGGCTTGGCGCTTCACCTAAATCCTTATCCTTAGCTTGCATTTTATTAATAAAGCGCACAAATTGAAAAAGCCCTTTAAAACTTGAATTTTCATATTCGGCTGCCCGATCATATAAAGCATGCAAGTTAGCTTGGCGTTGCGCTCCTCCAGGCATTGCTCCAACATAATCAAGAAAACCTGTTTCATTATAAATTTTCCAAATTAAACTCGCCAATTCATTTTGGTGGGCCATTTCCCTAAACATTTCTAATTGGTCGAGGAAACGTGAAATTTTGTAATATAATTTTTGTTCAAAATCAGTTGTATCACTTTTTACGGTATAAGCATGATAAAAGTTGAGTACCGCTTGATAATAATCAGCTTGCTTGTCATTAATTCTAAGATAAGCCAATTCATTTTCTTTTAAACCAACAATCGGTGACCGCAAAACCGCAACCAACGGAATATCTTGATAAGGATTATCAATAATTTGTAGTAATGACATCATGATTTTCAATTCAGTTGTTTGAAAATAATTTTGTGAATCTTGAACGTATAAAGGTACCCCCATCTTTTTAAAAGTATCCGTCAAGATTAAATTGTGATTTCTCGTTGGCGCTAAAATAGCAATATCACTGTATTTTACCGGACGTACTTCTTGGGTTTGCCGGTCATAAATCGGCTCTTTTTGTTCAACCATGGTTTTGATTTTTTTAGCCGTTAAGACAACTTGCCCTTGTGCCTTACCATCAATTGAAAAATCATCATTTACCGGTTCATTGGCATCATCATTTTCTAAGCTTTCTTGTTCACTTTCATAAATCAACAATTCGGCTTTGGGCTCCATTTTAGGATAATACTTGGCCCCAAAAACTAAGCGCGCATCCTTGTCATATGCCATTTCACCAACTTTTTTATCCATTAATTGCGCAAAAATCATATTCGTAAATAATGTAACGTTTTCCATTGAACGGAAATTCTCTGCTAGGATAATTCTTTGATCATCATTATCTGCTTTAGCAAAACGTTCATATTTTTCTAAAAATAATCTTGGCTCTGCAAGCCGGAACCCATAGATGGATTGCTTTACATCGCCCACCATAAACATATTTCCTGGATTCTTTTGCGCAATCGTTGTTAAAATGGTTTCTTGAAGTTGGTTTGTATCTTGGTACTCATCGACCATAATTTCTTTAAACTGAGCCTGTAATCCTTGGCGTACCCGCATTCCATCTTCAGTTTGACTGTTTAAGATTTCCAAAGTTAAATGTTCTAAATCATTGAAATCCAATACATGCCGCCTTCTTTTTTCTTTTGCAAAACGGCGACTGAATTGCGCAACGACTTCTCCCAATTTTTCCACTAGATGCAAAGCTTTTTTCGTTGTTTCGAGTACTTCTTTTTCATCGGCAATAAAATATTGTATGGCAAAATTTTGAATTCGTTTTGCAGTTTCATCCCGAAATCCCTTTTTGATTTCATCTCTAACTTTCTTTTCACTTGGCTCTAAGCCCCGCACTGCTTTGGCTCTTTTGAATTTAAAATTCATTAAGCTTGCACGAATTTCATCCCATTCATTACTTCCAGTTAAGAAGTCAATTAAATCTTCAAGTTGCTCCAAATCTTCTTTGAAAGTTTCATACAATACTTCAAAGCCGGATTCTGCAGCTGCATCCATTCCTTGCGTAAGATTATCATGGCATAATTCCAGCATTTCAATTACATTGGGTTTGATTTTCTTTTGATAAAAATCACTTTCACCTAACTTATTATCGCCCAACCGATATTCATCCGCTAAATGCTCAAGCCATTGAGTTGGATTAGGATTAGCACTAGCAAATTGGAATGTTTTCATTACTAAATCCGTGAAGCCATCATCACTGCGATCAGTTGAAAAATTCATGACCAACTCTTCGAAAATCGAATCGTTTTTACCATACCATTCTTCTCTTAAATCATCCCAAACACTTTCTTTTAAAAGCATCGCTTCAGTTTCATCGGTTAACATTCGAAAGATTGGATCGAGATTAATCACATAGTAATAGCGTTTAAGTAATTGCAAGCAAAAGGCGTGGAGGGTTGAAATATTTGCAACATTTAACTTTGAAAGTTGTGTTAAATAACGTCTTTTTTCATCTTCACTCGTCGTATCAGCAATTTCTTTTCTTAAAGCAACTTGAATTCGTTCTTTCATTTCTTTAGCGGCAGCTTCTGTAAAGGTTACAACTAAAAGTTCATCAATCCCAATTCCCGCTTTAATCTTGTTGATAACTCTTTGAACTAAGACACGAGTTTTTCCTGAACCTGCAGATGCGGCCACTAAAATATTATGACCTTCATCATCAATTGCTTGTTGCTGTGCAGGGGTAAAATTAAATGCCATCAATTTGTCCTCCTTTTTGTTCTTTTGCAATTAAATCCATAATTTCTTGATTTGTATGTTTAGAAATACGGTGATATCGATTTCCTAATAATTCATCAAATTGCATGATTGCTTTATATGGAGAATATTGCAACGCCGTTCTTTTATCAGGCCACATGACCGGATTCATTGCGACATCTCCTTGATAAATTAACTTCGCCGCGTCCGTAATTAACTTTTTATTGTGCTGCATTAATAACCGCAAATCATCAAACGTTATAATATCGCCGCTATAAGATCCATCTTTTTTTCTACGAATAGGATAAATACTTGAAAATGCACTGCCGTCCAGTGTGAGATCAAGATTATCCAAAAGCTCAGTTTCATTCAAAATCAAGCCTTGATACTTATACTCTTTTAACATCGCATCATCAATATCTTTATTGATAATATCTTTTTTCTTAAGGACCGGATTCTTCAAATGCATATACACTGCACCTGCCGGCTTAGGTTCACTTACTAGACTTTGTTCATCTAATAATAAATCAGCATTTTCCATCAAGGCATTCAAGTAAGTTAACATTTGCATGGCTAAACCATAATATGCGTCTTGATAGTCAAAGTTATGTCTACTTGATTTATAATCGACGATTCCGAGATATGTTTGATTATCAATAATCATTTGATCAATCCGGTCAATTTTTCCACGGACATTAACTTTATGAATTTGATCAATTGGGTAACTTAAGGCCTTTAATCCTTTATCTGCACCGACATGGCCAAATAAGACTTCAGTTCCTAAAGTTTGCATTTTAGTTCTTTTGCCTTTATTTCTAAGGCCCCAACCGATTTGGTGAACGGTTTGTTTTAATTGTTTCAATAAAAATTCCATTCGATTAGAGCTATGCAAAATTTGGAATTGTGGTTCTAACGAAATTGTATCTAAAATTCCGGCCATATAACGATTGAACAATTCTTTGTCTAAATCCGCAATTTTAACATTGTCCGCTTTTAATTGCTTCATCAACATATCTAAAGCAGTATGGAAAAACTCACCTGTATTAGCAGCTGATAATTCAAAGACATCGCGTTCATTTAACTTTAAGCCATACTTTAAGAAATATTCATAATGGTTAGCAAAGAAATCTTCAAATTTTGAAATTGAAGTTGAAAGCGTCTTTCCGTATAGCTGTTCCACATAATCTACTTTAAGTTGTTCTGGTTGATTACTGTAAGAAATCCCCGACATTAACAATGCAGTTAAATCACGATAATTGCCGTCTTCACGTAGCCTTTGATAAATATATCCCCAATATGGTGGTAAAATTTCGCCTTCATCTTTAGCGACACGCGCAACTTTAATCAAATTACTTAAAGTTGTTCGTTTATTGGCGACATAATCGACTAATTTTTGTTCAAGTAAGTTTGGTGAACTGTTTACTTCATGCACTTTTAACTTAAAGTGTTTAATAATTCGTTCTAAATAAGGTGAGATTCTCAAGCCCTCTTCACTTGCACCGGCCGTTGGATACATTAAATATAATTGTTCTATAGGAGTCATGAACGCCAAATAATTTAAATAAGGTTCTTGAGCCATCATATTTTCTGCCGTATCCATTAAATATTGCTCGTCATTTAGTTGCGGAATAATTTCTTTGCGATCATTATCATTTAACAAGGATTCTTTTTGGATGCGATCGGGCATCACCATATCCGTTGACCCAAACATAAACGTTATTTTACGGTCGTTACTTTGGACCATCCCCGATTCTGAAACAATTACTTGATCAATATATGACGGCACTTGACTATAACTTGCCCCTTCAAATCCGGTTCCTAAAAGATTTATGAAATCATCTTCATCAAATTCCGTATCTCCAAGAGTTTGGACATATTCATCCATTAAAACGCAAAAAAGATTCCAAACTTGTTCTGGTTTATCGGCATTGATAGTATCACCAATTTCAAGCGCTTGGTTACGCCATTGCGTTAATTGTTCGGCAACCCCATTTTCAAGTAAAAATTCCATTAAATATTGGGCCGCTTGCATTCCATTTTCCGCACTATCTAAACGTTTGAAAAATGGTGGCAAAATTTCTTTAATAAAATGCCGTAAAATATTAACTTCTTTTGTTCGTTGATCTTCTTGATCAGTTCGCGTTCCAAAATCCGTCATCCCCATGCGATAATATACCCAATCTTTTTTTCGAATCCAAGAACTACCTTCGTAGCCGAATTTTAAAACCAGATTTTCTGTTAAATCAAGATATTCTCTAAATTTTGGCTTTATCATGTATTCCCCATTAATTTTAGGGATTAATAGTTCTGTTTTTAACAACCGCATCATATCTTGGTAACGATAGTGTCTTTTTTTGACCGCAAATAAAGCATTTAATAACTCTACTAGCGGATGATTAGTCATTGTTTTTTGTAAATCCAAGAAAAGGGGAATTTCAAATTCTTCAAATACCGGTTCCAAAATATTTTTATACTTATCTAAATGCCGGGTTAATAACAAGAAATCTGAATAATGGTACCCTTTAAGGGTTACTGCTTGTTTAATGCGGGCTGCAATTGTGCGCACTTCTGTCATTCTCGTATCAGCTTTAATAACTTTAATATCGTTAATTGAGCGCGTATTAGGAGTAATTTTGCCTAAATCAGTTGATTCTTGCCAATACTTAGCTAAATCACGAAGATCTGGCGATTGAATTCTATTTTCACTGGCATATTGATCGATAACAACGGGAATATTATTCTTTCTTGCTTGTTGATATAACTGATAATATAGGCGTTCAGAACGTGAAAAAAGCGTTTGCGCATCGCTTAAGTCTTCTTTAGCAGTTACCTTGTGATCCAAAACTAAACCTACACGGACTTCTTTTGCCCGCTTTAAAAGCACTGATAAGACTTGTTGTTCTTGAGAAGTAAATTGCGAGAAACTTTCAATCAAAAAGTAACTATTCGATAAATCCTCTGCCTGCAAATACTGGGCTAATTCCGGCAAAATATCCGTATTCTTCAAGTATTTTCCTTGTGTTTTTTGTATAAAGTCATGATAAATAATTTGTAAATCATGAAGCTTAGCACTTACTTCTTGCGATTTTTTTGTTTGATTCAAGGTATCTTCTAAATTTTTTAAATCTTCTTGTGAAATACATGCCGTCTGTAATTCAATTAATTGACTTACTAATTGGCTAATAAACCCTGGTTGAGTCTCTTCACCTTTAAAAATCGTCAATTCATCGCTGTGATCTTTTAATAAGCGATATACCAACATGTTTAATCCTGCCGCTGAAATTCTTGGAGTTTGGTAAATTGCCGTATCTTTCATAAAATACCAAGCTAACCGTGTAAATGAAAAAATTTGCACATTATTAGCGGCATAAAGTCCTTTTTCTTCTCCTTGCTTTCTTAAATAATCAAGTAACGTAATTTCTGTACCAAATTTAATATGATTAGGAACAAGATAAAAGAATTTTCCTTGCGGATTTTCTTGCTTCCATTTTTCTAGTTGTTGCATCAATGTTAAACGGTGATTTTTAGTCGCATCTCCTAAGACAAATCCTAAACTCATTATTTCGTTCCTTTCTTATTAATTTCAGTTTTCATTTTAACATATATCTTCATTCATATATCTTCATTTTAATTGCTTGATAAAAAAGAAAGAAGTTGAAAAATACGTTCAGATTAATGAATACCAAATTGTTGATTTCATTAACAATACATTACTTTTCAACTTCTCAAGAGAGATATATAATAAATTAGTGTTATTATAACATGTAATTTATTTATATTTCATCTCTTTTTTTATCAAATTTATTAAATTTTAATTTAAAAGTTATTATAAATTACACCGTACAATAAATTTTCATTAAATTCATGATTTCGGAGGTCATTTTATGCAAAATAAGCAACGTTTTATTCAACCTAAAAATGTTAAAGAAGCTATGAATATTATTCAAAATCTCTTTAATTCATATCGTCATTATCCCCTTTCAAGCGAGTTAATTACTTATCATACTCAACTAACCAAGCGTTTACAGACAGATATTTATGTTGAAGCAATTAAAGAAAATAATCCAACACAACTTAAAATGCTTGAAAATATGGTTTCAGCAATGAATACTTGGTTGCAAATTCGGGCATCCAATAAACCCTTTAATGGAAAAATGAAAAACTTTAAGCTCACTAGTGGAAACACACCTAAATTTAAAACTAGAAATCACAAAATCAAGGGAAATCATAATTACCACGCTTCTCGCCACTAAAAAAGAAGTTAGCAAAACTAACTTCTTTTTTTAGCTATATTTAATTGTTGTTGTTGTTGATATCTAAATCTAAATCAATTTTCTTAGTAAATTGGAATGGTGAGAAAATTTGAACCTTACCTAAAATATCCGCAAATTCTGTTGGTGATTCTGGTTCATCTTTTCCTAACCAAATCGCGAAAGTATTCATAATAACAGCTGAATAAAGCGAACGTGCATAATCAGCAGGAATAACATTCCCAAATGTACTATGCATGATTTCAAATCGTCTTACAACTTCATCATCCATAATTTGTTGTAAACTTGCAGTAAATTTTGAATCTCCATTTTTGGAAAATAATGCTCGTAAAATTTTACGGTTTTCATTGCTATACTTAATTAAGTTATAAAATGCTTCTTGTGCAAAGATATACATCATTTCAGAACTTGGACGTCCTTCCATTGCTAATAATGCTTCACTATCTTTTTCTGCAGCTTGCTTAATTCCTAAAAGTAATTCTCTTTCGATACTATCTAAGAAATCATACTTATCTGAATAGTGCATGTAAAAAGTACGACGACTTGTACCTGATGCTTCAGATAACTCATTAATTGTAATTTGATTGAAAGGTGTTTCTTGAATTAATTTAACAAGACCTTCTACTAATCTTACTTTTGCTTTTTTCATATATATTCTCCCCAATTCATTAAGTTTCTGCGGATAAACTCAATAAATATCCATCCTTTACACAGTGCACAATTATTGCATGTTTTTTCTCTTCAAACACTCTAATTACACAGTTTCCTATATTAACACAAAATATAATACCATATTTATAGGCAACTTTCTATATCTCCGCCTTTAAATTTTTAATTATTCACAATATTTCTCCTCATAAATTCACACTGCGTTTCTAGAATAATAGAATATTTGTGAATTTATTATAAAAAAAAGATGAAATAGCAAAACTATTTCATCTTTTAGTTAGCCTACAATTTTTTGGTAACGTTCGCTCGTTTCATCCCCCGCAAATACGCGTTGGTATCCGATATATTCTTCCATCTTATCTACATCATCAAGGGCTTCTTTAATTTTTCCAATCATCATATCCACTTGATCTTCAGCATAAGTGTTTTCTGGAGCAATGAACTTCTTATCATGTTGCATGGTATCAAAACCAAGAATTAACATGTTATTTTCAAAGGCTCCTCGAATTGCATCCAAGATTTCGTTTGCGCGGTTAATATCTAGATAAATGTCAGAATTTTCAACAAGTCTTCTTGTATCCTTAGTTTCAATATTTGGATATAAAGAAACGTTTTTATAACGCCCAAAGTTCATTAACTTATCTGACATTTCTGTAATCGCCCCAATATTAAATTGGACCTCTGGTAAGGCTTCGACAATTTCTTTTAAGTGAACAATTTGGTCAGAATTTGTTAAAATTAAGGCTTCTTTTCTCATATTATTCATTCTTGGGTGAATGTAAATATTTCCAAGATATTCAAGCATATTTAACTTATCTTTAGGCCATAAAACTTTAGCATTTGCATAGGCTACCTTGCTTTGCATGACAATCTTTCCAGTATTACTGCGATTTTCGTTAAGAATTATATTCATATTTCCTGGAATGTTGCCATTAATTGGTTCTTGCCAAAATAAAACATTTCCATTCTTTTCTTTTTGGTTTAATTTTAAAGTAATAAAGAATGGTGTAGATAATGAATTATAGAAAATTCGATCGAGGTTGTATCCACGCTCATAAATATAATTAATTGTAAAATCTTGTAAATTAGAAAAGTTCTTAATCTTTGTTCCTTCATATAAAGTAATATCACCTGTGACAAAGTTTTCAATAATTTTTTCTTTGCCTTCAATATCAAAATAAGTCTTAATTACGCTTTTGCCATCTGCATTTACGATAGTTTCAGCAAATTTACGGCCATAATCATTATAATGGTCAATACTTCTGATTCTGCCTTTAAGATCAAGCCACTTAACGTTTTTTACAATTCGGCGATGCTTTGGTGCAAAATACTCTACATCAGCAGTTTTTCTATCTTCATCATAAATTTCTGCTGAGCGATTATTCCCTTTAATTTCACTGTAATGGGGCACAACAATCTCGTTAAAATAACGACCGCGCTTACGTCCTTTATCTTTACCTAAATAATAACTAAAGGGTGATTCAATGTCATCACGCGTAGTTCCATCATATTCTAATAAAACAGTCGGATTCTTATATCCAGCAGTATTTAACGAATTAAGTAAATCGTAGGTTTCAATATCTAATTTTTGGAAAATATTAATCAACTTTTAGTTCCTCCAGTAATGTTCGCCATTTATTTTCAATTTCGCTTGTAAGATATCCTTTACCAATTTCAAATGATTTCTTTTTCATTTGATTGAGGTTGCTTTCATTGAATAACTTCACAATCGCATCAGCCATTGAGTCAATTGTCTTACTTAAATCTTGACTCCGCTTATATGGAAGTAAGAAGCCATTTTCTTTATCTGAAATAAATGTTTGGTTTCCATAAGGAACATCTAATCCAATCATTGGTAATCCTGATCCAATTGCTTCCATCAATGTTAAACCAAAACCTTCACTCGTTGAAGCGGCAATATATGCTGAATAATGACGGTATACATTCGTTAAATCTTGATGTCCTTTAAGTTGAATATAATCTTGTGCATTATTATCATTAATAATTTTTTCAATTGTTTTTCTTGTTGAACCTGAACCATAAATATCAAATGTTAATTCAGGAACTTGCTTTTTAGCCTTAACAACGGCTTCAGCAATCCAATCAATGTGCTTTTCACTTGCTAAACGTGAAGCAGTTATTAAGCTATATGGCTTTCTCTTCTTACTATCACGTAACTTATCCAAACTTCCAACAGGGATTGTTACTACCTTTGGAACATAACCATTGTAGTGCTTAAATTGCTTTTCTAAAGTACGTTTTTGTGCGTCTGTAGCGCAAATGAAGAAGTCAACATCGCGCCCGTTTACGAATTGATATTCATAATAGTTATTCCATAAAATATAATCATCGTCTGTTGAACCTTCACTATAATGTTCAGCATGAACAACAATTCCTAGCTTAGCAGGTTTAACGTGCTTGAAAAATGTTCCACCACCATCAGTTGAACGGTCTAAAATTAAAGCATCTGTTTCTTTAAGCTTGAGAGATTCTAAGAAATAAGCTAAAAACTCTGCACGGCTATAAAGAATTTTATCAGGGAAACGATACATTGGTTCGTTATCTCCATCTACAATTTCTTCATAAGCAACAGATCCATCTTCATTATAAAAACGGCGTAAGTAAACGTAAGCTTTGTTATCACGTGGAGTATAATATTCAGTTAA
This sequence comes from Ligilactobacillus hayakitensis DSM 18933 = JCM 14209, assembly GCF_000615845.1. Lineage (GTDB taxonomy): Bacteria > Bacillota > Bacilli > Lactobacillales > Lactobacillaceae > Ligilactobacillus > Ligilactobacillus hayakitensis. The sequence goes on along the minus strand of NZ_BAML01000002.1, from coordinate 39,871 downwards.
ATATTTCGCATATGAATAATAATCTTTTTTAATTAATAATCCATGTGATACGAACTCAGCACGATCAACGATATTTTTCTTGTTTTTATTCATATAACATGTGATAAAACTATCTTCATTTGGGAAGCGTAAACGGACAATATTACCGTCTTTTTCTACAGTATATTCTCGCTTGTCAGCATCTACACTTGCTTTTAGCATATCTAATGTATATGAAGATGGTGCAATTTTCATATCAGTAAAATGTTGATATAACCAAATTATCTCTTCATCTTTAAATCCAATGTTGCTTGTTAAACTTTGAATATTTTCATTTAAAATTAATTCAGTAAAAATAAATTTTGCTGGTTGTTTGATTGCACGTAAAACTTCTGCACGATATGCTTGAGCATATTCAACACCACTTGATGCCCAACCAATTCCAATATTTACATTATAAACAGTCACTTTTTTTCCCCTTTTATATACTCTTTTCTAATAATATTAATACAATTTATAGTAATTCACCATAACGTTTTTTAATTGTAATAATATTTATATAATCATCAATCTGTAAAACCATTGTTGTCATCATTAAAAGCGTTCCGGGTAATAGGAAAATTTGAGAATACTTCGGATAAATAATCCCCAAATACACTGGTAACCCTGCAATAATTACTGTATATATCGCACCTATAATTCCTAAAACACTAATATAATGAGTTAAAAACTTTTGTGTTTGCTTTCCTGGACGACGATCATAAAGATAATCCCCGGATTCGCGTAAATCTTTAATATTTTTTGATGGCGAAATATTAATAAAACTAAACGCATACGCTAACACAAATAAGATTACAATATATACGGTGATTCCAAATGGCTTGGTTAACCCCATATTTTCAACTAACCATTGCGTTGTCGTGCTATGGTATCTTGATTGATTCAATAAACTAAATCCAAATGTTGGAAGAATATTTAATGATAAAGCAAACATAATTGCCATCATCCCCCCTGGATTCAATTTAATTGGAAAATATGTTCGTTCCTTTAAAGAACTTTCTAACATCAAACGTGTTAATGGTATTCTAAATTCGGAACGATCAAACTTAACCGACATATAAATTACGATTAACCCTATTAGGATCATCATAAGTATTATCAACCAAAAATTTCGCTTATTTTCATTTAAAAACATATTAATTTGGCTAGAAGCATTAGTTAGCATATTAATTACAACTAACATTACTGAAGCCCCGATTCCTTTTTCGGTATTCATACTTCCTAACCAAACTAAGTAAAATGCTCCTGCTATCATAATAATTAGTACGACTAATTTATGATATAAATCATCACTAACTAATTTAAAACCAACAATCAGTCCTACCCCTTGTAACAAGGCTACGGCTAGTGTAAGCAAGTGTTGATAAAACTGACTTCTTTTTTGTGGAATCTTATCTAATTTAAATGCTTTTATACTACTTAATAATTGCCAAACAATTAAACTAGACATCCAAGGTCCTAACCCTAAACTAAATAATGTCATCTTAGCATAATTAGCCCCAGTTGAATTTCCAACAAATAATAGTGAATGATTTTCACTAAGTTTTTCTAGCATTTTTTGATCAATAAAAGGAAGATAAATATGATTTCCTATACTAAATACCGTTAATATTAGCATAGTATATAAGGTTCTTCGTAAAATAATATTCGAACTTAGCTTATATCTGATATTTTTCATTTTAAATAATCCTTCCACTAATTCATGATCACATTCAGAGTTTGTATAATCATCCCTAAAACAATTACCATCATTACAATTACTAAGACGATTTTCCCATAATCTCTTGGATCTTTTTTCTTGCGGTATTCATGTTTCGCTTCTTGTAAACGATTTTCAATACTTTGAGCTAGTAAGTCTTTATTTTCTTTTGTCATTCATCTCACTTCCTTAATTAGGCAAAGTATATTTCAACCTTACCTTTTTTCCAACTTACATCACTTTGTAATAAATATTTGATTGCTGATTTTTTGATATTTACGCGCATTCGATCAAATGATTTTTTAGCTTCTTTATGATATTCATAAGTTGGTTTCCATTGCGCTTGGGCACGGCTTATTACTGCTTGTTTTAGTTGTTGTAAAACATCAACTTCTTCAACCCATTGCGTATCAATTGCCTTTAGGATTGCAACCCTAATAAAATCTTGCATTTGATGTTTGTTTACGAGAATTTCTTGTTTGCGTGTTAGCTCTTTAGAAGCAATTTCCAATAATATTTTTTTAATGTTCTTATTGGTTAATTCAAAATTATTTGGTAACCCTTCATAATTGTAATTAAAATTATCTAAAATATAGCGTAATACGTCGTTTTTATCCGTAAACTTATGGGTTGCCAAGTGATTATCAATTCCTTCTTCGATAATCTTCATCGCATCAATATCTTCTTTAGCATAAATTAATTTATCCCGTTGCGCATATAAGATATCACGTTGAATTTTAATACTTTCATCATATTCAACCGTTTGTTGGCGAGCCTGTTGCTCGCTACTTTCGTTATAACTTTGCGCCATTTTTACTAAAGATTTAATATAAGGATTTTTAATTTCTCTTGGATTACGTAAATCCCCTTTATCAGCATGATTACGATGGTAACGGTGCAGTGTTTCAATTCCACGGCGAATAATTAATTTATCTTCCAATGATAAATAGAATTGACTAAAACCAGGATCTCCTTGACGCCCAGCTCTTCCTCGAATTTGCATATCAATTCTTCGGTTTGGCATTAATTCAACCCCAATAACCGCAAGACCACCAAGTTCAGCGACCCCTTTTCCTAACTTGATATCAGTACCACGGCCCGCTAAAGTGGTTGCCACAGTGACCGCATTTTTTTGCCCTGCTTCTTTAATAATCGCAGCTTCTTTAACGGTACTGTACGCATTTAAGACATTATGGGCAATCCCTTGTTGTAATAATAGTTCAGAATAAATTTCTGAAACTTCAACCGAACCAGTAACAATTAGTACCGGTTGTCCTTTTTCATGAAGTTTCAAAATATGTTGTAAAGAAGCGCCAAGTTTTTCAGCTAATGAAGTATAAATTTTGTTGGGATAATCCTTACGAATAACCGGTTTATTTGTTGGAATTTGAACAACTTTTAAATGATAAGACTCAATCATTTCGTCTTCTACCGTTTTAGCTGTCCCCGTCATTCCACTAAGCTTCTCAAATTTAGCAAATAAACTTTGATAAGTAATCGTTGCCATTGAACGCGTATTATCGGAAAGTTCGACATGTTCTTTTTGTTCAACCGCTTGATGTTGTCCTGCCTGTAATTTCATTCCGGCTAAGACCCGACCATTATTATCATCTAACAAATTAATTTCATCATTTTGCACTACATAATCACGATTTTTTTCGTATGTTTTATGTGCTCTTAAAGCTAGATTTAAATGGCGTAATAATTCATCATGCTTATTATCAAAAATATTTTCGATTCTAAAGAATTTTTCAGCAAAATCCCAGCCTTCATCAGTTATCCAGGCTTTATTTTCTTCTTCATCATATTCATAATGCTGGTCTTTTTTTAGCATTGTAATAAACTGATCTGACATTGCATATAAATTGGACTTAACCCGTGGTGCCCCTGAGATAATCAATGGCGTTTGCGCAATATCCAAGAGCACTTCATCAGCTTCATCGACAATTGCATAATAAAAATCACGCATATATTTTTTATCTTTACTATCAGCAAGATTATCAATTAAATAATCAAAGCCAAGCCCACCATTAGTTGTATAAATGATATCAGAACCATAAATTACCCGTTTTTCTTCAGGTTTATATTGGGGTTCTTTTCCTTTACTTTCATCATAAGCATTGACTCCAATTGTTAGCCCCATCCAACGATAAACCTTTCCCATCTCGGTAGCATCTCGATAAGCAAGGTAATTATTAGTCGTGACTAACATTGCCCCTTTTTTAGTTAATCCGTTTAAATACAATGGTAAGGTTGCTGTTAAAGTTTTTCCTTCGCCGGTTTTCATTTCTGCAATGTATCCCCGATGCAAGGCAATTCCACCTAACACTTGGACATCATACGGAAAAAGTCCTAAAACACGCTTATCAGCTTCTCGAATTGCCGCAAAGGCTTCAGGTAACAAGCTATCTAGCTTTTCTCCTTTGTTAAGGCGCTTTCGAAATTCTTGCGTTTTATTTTTTAAATCACTATCACTCAACTTTGCGTATTCATCTTTTAAAGCGTTAATTGCTTTTAAATCTTTTTTTAGATGGCGCAGTTCTAAGTTGTTCATTGAAATTTTTTTAATCTTCCTCACCTACTTTCAAAAAAGGTAGTTCCTGTAAAACATCTTGATAATCAAAATAATCTGCCATCATTGCTAAATCAACATCAATTTGATTATCAGGTGCATATTCAAAAACATTTACAAGATTATTTGCTTTTTCATGCGCAACATACCCCTTTACCTTGGGGAACTTTTGGGCATAAGCTTTAACTGCTTTGTTGGAAATTTTTCCAATCCCAATTAAGTTCACTTGGTCAAATTTCTTAAGATAGTCATTGATTAAATTTTGAATCTCATGATATTCAAAATTTTCCTTTGTTCTTCTAAAGGTACTAATTGTGACTACGTTACCAACTTGTTTAAATCTTTTTTGCCACTTCGTACTTAAGTAAGCAACTTCATTATATTGCGGTTCTAAGAAGATAAAATTTAAATTTGTTGCTTCATCAACCAAATTTTCAATGACATCATAACCATCATTTTCTAACAAATTATCTTTATCATCTGTTATTTGCATCCAGTTAAAACTAAATTTTTTACAACCACCATTAATCATTTCAATACTATATGTTTCGGCAGTTTTAGGATAGACAAAATCACCTTTTATCCCCCGAATAACTTTAGTGGAAATTTCTTCATTAAAACCATCATAAAAATTAATTTTAAACATGATTCCTAAGAAATCATCGACCTGCATATTTGCTTTTAAGTAATATTTTTTTCCAACTTGAAGTGTTGGTAAGGCTGGCGGATGAGGATCAGCTTGGAAATTTTTTTTCATCTTCCAACTTGTAAAGGCAATTCCTGGTGACATTAGAGGGTTTTCAAAATCTATTTGTGAATTTTCTTTTTTAGTAAGCTGACTTCCAAATAAAAAATCAGAGTCTTTAATATCTTTCCATTGAATGATACTATTCATCTTTATCCCCCCTATTAAAGTCATTTTCATTAATATAATTAAATTGCTTCAAAAACCAAGGGATCAATTCTTGACTACCATCTGTATGTAATCCATGCGCCCCTTTTCCGATAATAAGTGCACCTTTTTGGTTAAGGACTTCTAACATTTGATTGTATGTTTCGTTATCATAATCGTCTTCAAACATATGGCCAAAAATAAACTTAGTATCACTATAATCAGCGGCTTTAAAAGCATTCCAAAAATGCTGATTAATATGTTCCAGCAATTTTTCACTTAAACCACCTTCGTTTAATTTAACCACATCGAAAATTGTATTAAAATTATTCGGACGATCAATGTGTCCATTTCGGGCGATATTACCTAAATTTACAATCGGCTTAACCCCTAAAACAGCATGCGGCAAAATCTTAGAACTGTAATAAAGCGAACCAAAAGTTCCCATTGAAAAACCAGCCATATTGATTTGTTTATTTGTAAATCCAAGATAATCTTTAGCGTTATTGATTACCTCAAGCAATTTAGATTCGTATTCTTCATCACCTAAATAAAATCCGCCCCCTTCAAACCTTGGATCAGCGATTAACATGAATGGAGTTCCCATTTTTTTCATCATGAAAAATCCTTCGAAACCTTCCAATGAACGATATCCAGAAAAATAAATATTTAAAGGTGGTTTCATATCGCCAGGATTGAAGTAGTAGAAAAATTCTTCTCGTTTTTTGGTAGCATATCTTTGCCCCCCAATAATCATGTTGCCAAAGCCAAATCTACTCCAACGAAAATGAAGATGGCCCACTTTAATTTTTCCTTTTCCTTTGACCTCTATTCCGACATTTGAAAAAGTATTATCGCCAAATTTTTCAAGTAAAACTGGAACTTGCATTTGTTCTTCAGTAAAGATATGAATGTTTTTATTATAATCAATGGACCCCATTTCGGATGCTCTTGCCACCATCCGAACTTCTACGCTTTCGTCTTTGATATATTCTAACCATAGTTCAATCGTTTTCCCTGGATCGGAATAAATTGAAGAATTCCAGACGGCAATTGTTGTAAATTCATCAGGAGAATCGACTACAACTTCTGCATATCTTGTTCCTTCATACTTAACATTATCAGTCGTAAAAGTTGCTTTGGTAGGCTCAAAACTAGCTCCTGATTGCTTTGGGAAAAAGCCACGCCGCACTGAATCAACCGCCAATTGCGGATTGGATAAATCCTTTGGCCAAGCTAAGCGTTTCTTCAAAAAACTTTCTATTTCATTGTTTAATCCACCGGTTAATTTTGGATCATATATTAAAGTATAATAATCGGCATACTTTTCTAGATACCTAAGATCTTTTATTCCGGTTACGTCTTGTAAAATGACTGCATCAAATCCTGAAAATTTACGTGGTGGAAATTTTTTAGCTTTTTTAGCCGCTTTAATTGCTAAATTGCTCTTTTCAATTCTTTCATTAAAAGTTTTATCTAATTCGTTTGGTTTACAAAACTCCCAATCGATTTCAGGATTAATTTCAAATTGTTCTTGCCAATTTTGTAATCCAATTTGTAAAATACTAACTTTCTTTTTCATATCTTAATTCTCACCCACCAACTCTTTGAATTGTGCAATAATGCTTTCACTTGAATATTTTGAAATTTCATTAACTGCATACATCATAGCTTGGTTCCAGTTATTCAAACCTTCTAGATAATAATCTAAAGCATCATATAACTCATCATACGAGTTTATTTGAATCCCATTCTTTTTATTTTGAACATAAATATTAGCACTTGCATTAATTTGAGGTATCCCCGCACTAATCGCTGCAATCGTGAGATATGTATCAGGAATCGCGTTTAAGTCGATAATTAAACGGGTCGTATCTAACTCATTAATTAAATCCCTTTGTGAGCTAATCTTAAAGACATTAATTGCACGTTTTTCAATAACTGTCATATTCCCATCGGCGATATCTTCATTGAATTCAATGTTGGCTTCTTTTTGTTCGTTCATCCGAAAGACTAGTTCTTCTTCGTCGCCATATTCTTCAATTAGCGCTGGCACCAGTCTGTTCAAGCGTTCATCAACACTACCATCACTAGCGTTATATGTTCCTAACGTTAATTCAATTCCACGATTTTCCATCATTTTTTTAATAATCCGTTTTAATGCCATCGATAATTCTTCATCACTTAAACCGTCAATATTTAAATAAACCTTCATCATTCTGATTTGTTGACTGTGACCCAATCTTAATCTTGAATCGAATGGTGGAATAAATTTAACAACAACATGGTTAAGCATTTCTTCTAAAGCTGCCTTTTTTTCACTCGTATCCACCACAACAAAAGCCGCTTGGTTTAAGGTTTCGATATTTTCTGATGTTAATGAATCAATAGCTTGGCGATTGCCGAAAAATGAATAGACTCTCTTTGCTTCACTTGAAACCCGTGTCATAATATCAAAATTATTTTGATGAGCTCCAATCACAAGAACATCATCACTTGATAAAGTCGTTAATTTTTCAGTTAATTTTTCTTCTATCAACTCATCGATATTTTCGTAAATTAACTTTTGAAACTTATTTTCAAACAGCGGATTAACATGAATTTGATGACTTTCTTGATTTTCTTTAATTACCCATTTTCCTTTTAGATTTAAATACTTAATTTCAAAGGTACTATGATCATAGTAATTTGAAAGAAAGCCGCGCATATCAAAGACATATTCTTTTATTAAGACTTCATTTTCATCGTATATTTCAAGTTTACTTATTCGTCCCAAGCTATCATATTCCATGATTGCATATTTCTTGTTACCACGCATAACATACGTTCTAAATGAATTATGATAAAAGCTAACATCTTTGGGCCATTTTAAATTACGGTAATCAATTGGAGTGCGTTCAAAATCATTAGGGATTTCTTGAATCACATCAAAAATACTTGTTTGTTTTACCTGATTTAAAGCTTCTGTTAGTTTTAATTTTTGTAAATTGGGATTAAAATTTAAAGTTATCACTTCAAATTCTTCTTTTTCTTTGCTAAACATTTGAATTTGGCTAATTGTATCGTCAAATTCAACTTCTTGTCTATTTCTATACCATGGTGTAATGTCGCCGCTAAAACGCCGTGTGTCACTCTCATACCATGCTGGGATAAAGTAAAACATTTTGCACCTTCCTTTTTTTAATTTCTTACATATAACATTTTTCGTTTCTTATACAATTTTAACATTTTTATTATTGATTAATTATAAAAAAACCTATCAAATCAGAATTTGTAATACCGACTTAATAGGACACCTATCTAATCTTTCTTTTTTTATTATACATTATAAAATATAATATCGCACAACAAAAAAGGCTAGAAATCCTTGATTCTAGCCTTTTTTTATTAAATTTCGTGTTTTTGGAATAATGTATCAACTGATTTATTGTGATAAATCAATGATAATGCCTTTGCAAACGTAGGCGCTGCAGAAAGTACCTTTAATTGAGAGAATTGTTTTTCTTCTGGAATGGCAATTGTATCTGTTACAACCACTTCTTTATATTCACTAGCTGCTAAGTCTTGAGCGGCATTGCCAGAGAAAATCGCATGAGTTGCACAAGCATAAATATCGTTAGCACCAGCGGCTTTTAATGCTTTTGCCGCGTCTACCATCTTACCACCAGTATCAATCATATCGTCAAAGACAATACAATCTTTTCCTTTAACATCCCCAATAACATGAGAATCTGTAATATCTGTTAAACGTTGTGAATCTCGCTTATCCACAATTGCAATTGGTGCTTTTAATAATTGTGCCAAATTACGCGCTTGTTTAACCCCATTGTGATCTGATGATACGACCACAACATCTTTTAAGTTCAAACTCTTGAAATAATCTGCTTGGAAAAAGATAGCTAATAAATGATCAACTGGAATGTTAAAGAATCCTTGTAATTGTCCGGCGTGTAAATCCATTGAAATAACACGGTCTGCTCCAGCTAATTGAATCAAATTGGCAATTAATTTAGCAGTAATTGGTTCACGTGAACGCGCTTTACGGTCTGATCTCGCATATCCATAATATGGAATAACAACATTAACTGTTCCTGCACTCGCACGGCGAAGCGCATCAATCATAACCATAATTTCCATAAAGTTTTCATTTACGGGATCTGAAATTGATTGAATAACAAACACATCGTTTCCACGGATACTTTCATCAATATTAATTTGGATTTCTCCATCACTAAAGTGTTTTACAGATGCTTCGCTCAATTCCACACCCATTTTAGCAGCAATTTTTTCTGCTAACTCTGGATTAGAGTTTAAAGCAAATAATTTAATGCCTTTATTATCTTGCATTTTTTAATTTCCTCCATAAAGGTACATTTCACCTTAATAATACTTTCATTATACGGTATTTATGATTAAATTTCTATCTCATTCCAAAATTGAAAGCGTTATACTAACGAATTTTATTTATATAATTCAACCGGAACTTCAACATAACTTTCATCACCCTTATCGATTGTCACTTGCCCGTTCATTAAATCAACAATAGAAGCAATAAATTCTTCAACATCTGGTGTATCCACAGATGTTACTGCAGTAACATCGGCTGCAAATTGGGTATCTACAAGATGGATCTTTTCAGTTTCTAAATAATTTTGCAGTTTTCCCCATTGTGAATAACTAACCGTTAGATTTACTTGGGTTTGAACAACTTTTTTCACAACCCCAATTTCTTCAATGGCATGAGAAGTCGCATTACTATATGCCCGAATCAAGCCTCCCGCACCTAATTTGATTCCCCCAAAGTAACGGGTAACAACCGCGGTGACATTATGTAATTCTAGATTTTTTAAAACTTCCAAAATCGGCACACCCGCTGTCCCTGAAGGCTCGCCGTTATCGCTTGCTCGTTGAATTTCATCGTTTAATCCACACATATAGGCATAGCAATTATGGGTTGCTTTTCTATGCTTTGTTGAAATTTTTTCCACAAACTCGCGTGCTTGTTCTTCGGTTTCTGTTCGTGCCACGGCACAAATAAACTGTGATTTTTTAATAATAATCTCAGCTTCACCATCTTCTTTCAAAGTTAAATACGGCTTCATTTCCTCCACGTTTATTCACTTCCTTTTTTTCGTTTTTCATATTTTTATTATACTACATCTCATTAAAAAAAGAGGATAAGCGCTTTGCTCATCCTCTTTTGATTGGCTACTAATTATTTTGCAGCAGGTAAAACTCCACCATCGAATTCTTTTTTAATCCAATTTTGAGTTTCTTTTGATTGTAATGCCTTCATTAATTTCTTAACAGCAGGCTTGTTTTGGTCGCCTTTACGAACAGCTACCATATTTGCGTATGGAGAATTTTTCTTTTCGATTGCGATTGAATCTTTAGCTGGATTTAAACCTGATTGTACTGCGTAGTTAGCATTAATTACATACGCTGCATCTTTACCTTCTTTGTATAAGCGAGGTAATAATTTAGCTTCATATGAGTGCTTGAATTTTAAGTTCTTTTTGTTTGTTGCAATATCGTTAAATGTTGCAGTTTGAATATTTGTTCCCTTCTTCAAAGTGATTAAACCGGCATCTTTGAAGATTGTTAAGATACGACCGTAGTCAGCCACGTTTGAAGACACAATCACTGTTGATCCCTTTGGAAGATCTTTTAGACTCTTATATTTCTTTGAATATACGGCAATTGGTTCTAAGTGAACGTTACCAGCTGAAACTAATGAGCCATTGTTCTTTTTGTTCCAGTTGTTTAAAAATGGAATGTGTTGGAAGTAGTTTGCATCCAATTCTTTATTTGCCAAAGCTTTATTAGGCATAATGTAATCATCGTATTTTTTGATTTCTAGGTTAACGCCTTCTTTTTTCAATTGTGGCTTAACGTGTTCTAGAATTTTTGCGTGAGGTGTTGGTGAAGCACCAACAGTAAGTGTTGTGTCTGCACTAGCAGTACTTGTTGCTAAAAATGCTGCAGCTGCAAATGATGCAACTAAACCAAAAATTGTTCTTTTTTTCATAAAATTATTCCTCCAAAATAGATATTTTTTAATTAATTATTAATTAACGTTTATCAATTCGTTTTACTGCAAAATCACCTATCCATTGGAAGGTAAATACAATTAAAACGATAATTACAGTTGCGACTAGTGTAATCGCATTGTTATATGATTGGAACCCATCAGTATAGGCTAATTGTCCTAAACCACCGGCACCAATTGCCCCAGCCATTGCTGTGTATCCAATCAATGAAATTGCAGTTACTGTAATTCCAGATACTAAAGCTGGAAGTGCTTCTGGCACTAATACTTTTGTAATAACTTGCCACTTTGTTGAACCCATTGCTTCAGCAGCTTCAATTACGCCTTGATCAACTTCGTGAAAAGCAATTTCAACTAAACGCGCATAAAATGGTGCGGCAGATACCACCAATGAAGGTACGGCTGCCTTGGCCCCTGTAATTGATCCCACAAGAACTTGCGTTACCGGCAAGAGTAAAACAATTAAAATGATAAATGGAATTGAACGGAAAATATTAACAAAAATTGATACAAGCCAATTCAATACTTTAATTACCGGATTAGCTTTGCCTGAAGTTTCAAATAGAAGCAACCCTAGTAATAATCCTAAAATTGCAACAATTAAAACTGATACTACTGTAATCCAAATCGTTTCCCATGTTGCAGATCCCATATCATTCCAATTTACATTACTAAATTGAAAGTATGATGCTAAACCTTGGTTATCCATTTGTAATCACCTTCGCTTCCACTTTATTTTCTTCAAAGAATGCTAATGCTCCTTTAATATCTTCATCATCGCCGACAAGTTGAATGAACAAGTTTCCAATTGTCCCTTTCTTATCTGAAATTTGATGAATTGATCCTTCTAAAATACTTAATTCTAAATTAGGATATTTGCGAAGCATCGTTGATACAACTGGTAATTTAACACGATCACCATGAAAGCGTAATGAAACTAACTTACCTTCTGGATATTTTTCAAGTAATTGTTCAACGACTTCATGAACATCTGGCGTATTATTAGTATCAACTTCAGCGTTAACAAAGCGTTTAGTTAAGTCTTCTTTTGGATTAGTAAAGACTTCTGAAACCGGCCCTTTTTCAATCACTTTTCCGTATTCCATAACTGCTACTGTATCAGCTAAGCGACGGATAACATGCATTTCATGCGTGATAATTACAATTGTTAGGTTTAATTTCTTATTGATTTCTTCCATTAAATCTAACACTTCATCTGTTGTTTGCGGATCCAAAGCACTTGTAGCTTCATCAGAAATTAAGATTTCTGGGTCATTAGCTAACGCCCGTGCAATTCCCACACGTTGCTTTTGTCCACCAGATAATTGTGATGGATAAGCATGAATTCTTTCACCCAAACCTACAAGACTAGCTAATTCTTTGGCTTTTTTTATTCTTTGTTCCTTAGGAACTTTAGCTAATTCTAAAGGATACATAATGTTTTCAAGGACTGTTCGTGACCAAAGTAAGTTAAAATGTTGGAAGATGATTCCGATTTTTTTACGTTGCTCGCGTAAATCCTTGCCTTTTAAATTGTCAATTCGTGTGCCATTAACAATTACTTCACCTTCAGTCGGTGTTTCTAAACCATTCAACATTCTAACTAATGTACTTTTACCGGCACCAGAGAAACCGACAATCCCAAAAACTTCTCCTTTGTTAATTGTCAGGTTCACATCCTTAACCGCATGGACATTTCCATCAGCTGTATTGAAGGTTTTAGAAATATTCTTAAATTCAATCATTTCAATCCCTCATTTCTCTAAATAAAAAACGCGATTTTCATCACAAAGGACGAAAACCGCGTTACCACCTTAATTCGTTACTGATTCACATCAGCAACCTCAATTGCTTAATTAAGCTCAATTATATCGTAATTAACGGAATAACAGCCTTCCATCATTAATTAATGACTCGACCATTACTCGACTCCGAGGCCATTCTCACCGACTCCATATGCTTCCTTTCACCTTACGAAGCTCTCTTTTGATACTTTATCGGATCTCTTCTCATCAACGTCTTATATATTTGATTATCTATGATTTTATACACTATTAAATAATTTGTCAATTAAAAAATGAGAATTTTTTTAATCTTTTTTTAAATTATTCGGATTTTATAGAACAAATCCCTTAGCGTGGGTCTTACCATTAATTTTTTCAAGGTATACCCCTTGGATTTCCGGATCAAAACCTGGGAATAAATCAATGGCTCCCATTAAAATCTTAAAATAATCAACATCAATTTTTTGCCAACGTTCACCTGGAGCTACGATAAATACTCCTGGTGGATAAGGAAGGGCTCCTTCAAGAGCAATTCGACCTTCAATCTCCTCTAAATCTACTAATTCTCCATGATTTTTCATGAATAATTTATCCGCTTTAGCAGGCGTATATTCAAAATCACTCATATTGTCTTTTAAAAATAATGCTTGTTGCACTTTAAAAGTATCATGTAATTTGTAATATTCATGCATTTCTTGGCAAAGTTGGCGAATGGTATATCCTTCATAGCGTGCTTGATTTTGTCGATATAACCGTGGCAAGACTTCTTGAAGTGGTGCATCCCGTAAGTAGAATTCTTCAAATTCTAAAAAGCTTGTTAATAATGCATCTAAGTCTTCATCTTTTTCTCCTGGGGTTAATAAGAATAAAGTTGAATATAAATCTGACTTACAATCTATTACCCGTTTTTCTGTTAGATATGCGCCAACGACTACGCCCGGAATCCCTGTTTTTTCATAGCGACCATTTTTTAAATCAATCCCTGGAGAAACTACGGTTAATTTTAATGGACTGATAATCGCTTCGTTTTGATCAATTCCTTTAAAACCATGCCAACTATCATCTGAACTCATCTTCCAATAATCAAGATTATTTGCTAGCGTTTGATTTGGCAATTCTTCCCATTTTCCATCTTCAATTTCATGAGGATTCAACGTTTTAAACAAGGTTGATTTTTGCGCTAATTCTTTGCGGAATTTAATTCCTTTAAGCATCGCTTCTTGCCACCAAATTTTAGGCGCATTCCCACTCGCTAAGGCTGTATTTACCGTCAATGATGCATAAATTGGGTATGAATAACTAGTTGTCACATACTTCAAATATGAATTATTAAAATGTTTATGATCAACATAGCGTTTTTGACCTTTGATATGGGCATCTTTTTTTAATATCTGTGAAGTTTGCGCTAAACCTGCTTGTTGTTTATGAATTGATTGTGTGACCAAAATGCCTGGGTCATCTGGTCCATATGTATATTGAAGGGGTGAAAGTTCTTTCATAACATCAACAAACTGTTCATACCCACCCCAAGCACAATCAAATAAGATGTAATCGCAAAGATGTCCGATTTTTTCTAGGAACCATTTAGCGTTATAAAATACCCCATCAAATGTTTCCAGTTGTAAAACTGATAATCTAAACGGACGTTTTTGCTTTGCTTTTTTTGGATCCACCTTAGCGATTTCTTGTCTAATATTTACTTCAGAAATATCGCCTAAAACTGGACCAATCAACTAAGGGATTACGACTTGTTTTAAGATAAACTGGTTTTGCTCCAGTCATCACTAATGCACTATTATAGAGTGATTTATGATTATTGCGATCAAATAAAACTAAATCATCCTCATCTAAAAGCGCATTCGCACAAATTGTATTTGAACTTGTAGTTCCGTTAGTAACGTAATATACCTTGTCTGCATTAAAAGATTTAGCTGCTTGTTGTTGCGAATCGAGTGGTGTTCCTCCATGAGTTAGCGTATCACCCAGTTCGGCTACCGTATCAGAAACATCGGCTTTCAAAAAGTTATCTCCGAAAAACTCCTTAAAAACCACCCCGGCTGGATGCTTTTCATAAAATTGACCATTATGATGTCCCGGAGTTGTATAACTAACTGGATTTTCATCCGCAAAATTAATTAAATCTCGTAAAAATCCAGGAACCACTTGACTTTCATATTCACGCGCCAACTGATCAACTTGCTTTTGAATTTCACTTCGACTATTACCTTTACTTGGATCAATTAATATTACCGGAACATCCAAGCCTGAATTCATGGTTAAGTCTTGGACTCGCATCGCGGCTTTTTCATCTACTTTTGGAATCACAAATGCGGCCACTTTTGCTGCTGTAATCTCTTGATAGATATCTATTGATTGCCAAGGAAGACTGACATATTCTTCAGTTGTTTTTGTAGTTCCTATTTTTAATATCTTAGTTTGCATCAAGCTATCCTTTCTTTTGCGTAAATTTTTATCATGACCATTATAGCACGCAATGCTTTTATTTTTGCATACAAAAAGCTAGCTTACGTTTCAATAAAATAAGCTAGCTTTGATTAATTATTTTTTATTATTATCATTTGTTTGGCGCGCTAAATCAGCTGGATTTGGAATATCCAAACGTTTTTTAACATAAATACGCACTGCAAAAGCGATAATTGCTAAGGTTGCATAAGCTACAGGTGGTAGCACAACATTTACAGATGGCGGAATAATTCCGACAAGGCCAAACACCGCCATCCAAGCAGCCACTAAAATAATCACGTTTAAAATCACACGACCCCAGTTACGTTGCTTTTGTTGTCCTAACATTTGACGATAGAAATAACCTAATCCGATTCCGGCAACAACTGATGTTGCGATTAAAGTAATGATACCCGCATTTGTTTGGTTACTATTCTTAGAGAACACACCAAAAATTGCATACATCGCACAGAATAAAGCAAACATCATTAAGCCGTTATCTAATGCCATTTCCCATAAAGTTGGAATTTTAGCTGGCTTCTTTGGTCCGGCAATGATTTCATCTGCTTTTTTTGTTACAGGGCCATAAAGCTTAGTTGCGACAATCCCTGTTTTTTGCTTCTCTAATAATTCAGCATGCACCTTAGATAGTGCTTCATTTTTTTGCGCATACTTACGTTGATCAAGTTCTTTGTCCAAATGGAACATGTAGTCTTGATTTTTCTTTGTTAAATCTGTGAAATCAACTACGGCTGGTTTAACATCTGCTTGTTGTTTTGCCGCTTCGTTTTTTTCACGTGCAGTTTTTTCTTCTGCCATTTTTAATCCTCCAATAACGATTAAACGTTAAATCTAAATTCGATAATGTCGCCATCTTGAACTACATATTCTTTACCTTCAAGACGTAAACGACCGGCTTCTTTAACAGCTTGCATACTACCGTATTTGTCTAAATCTTCAAATGATGCAACTTCGGCACGGATAAATCCACGTTCAAAATCTGAGTGAATTACCCCCGCAACTTGAGGAGCCTTCATACCTGCTTTAAATGTCCAAGCACGAGTTTCCTTACCACCAGCAGTGAAGAATGTAGCCAAGCCTAATAACTTGTATGAAGCACGAATTAATCGGTCTAAACCTGATTCAGTTACTCCTTCAGCTTCTAAGAATTCTTGTTTTTCATCATCTGGTAATTCAGCAATTTCTTCTTCTGTTCGTGCTGAAACGGCTAACGCTTGTGAACCTTCATCTTCAGCAAACTTCTTGATTTGTTGGTAGTATTCACTTGCTTCTGGATCTGCCATATCATCTTCAGCGATATTAGCAACATATAATACTGGTTTTGAAGTTAATAAAAAGAAACTCTTAACTAATTTCTTTTCTTCATCGTTAAATTCAATGCTTCTAACAGCCTTTCCTTCTTCAAGCACTGGTTTAATCTTTTGAAGTAATGCAAATTCTGCTAATGCATCCTTGTCTTTTGTACGCGCAATTTTTTCCACACGTGCATAACGTTTATTAACTGAATCTAAGTCAGCTAAAACTAATTCCATGTTGATTGTGTCAATATCATCTAATGGGTCAACCTTGTTAGAAACGTGAGTGATATTTTCATCATCAAATGCACGTACAACATGTACAATTGCATCTACTTGGCGAATGTTTTCCAAGAATTTGTTTCCTAAACCTTCACCTTTGCTAGCACCCTTAACAATCCCAGCAATATCAGTAAATTCAAAAGTTGTGTGAACAATCTTTTTCGCAGGGATAATTTCATCAATCCGTGCTAAACGACTATCTGGAACTTCAACCATCCCGACATTAGGATCAATTGTCGCAAATGGATAGTTTGCCATTTCTGCTCCTGCTTTTGTAATTGCGTTAAAAAGTGTTGATTTCCCAACGTTAGGTAAACCAACGATACCTGCAGTTAATGCCATAATTTATTCCTCTTTTCTGATAATTAATCTTCATTAGAAGATTTTTCTAAAACTTTTTTCATTCTTTTTTCAAAATCGCGCCGAGTCATCATTAATAAACGTTGACACTCTGTACATTTAATCTTGATGTCTGCTCCCATACGTACGATTTCCCAGCGATTAGCTCCACATGGATGTGGCTTTTTCATTTCAACAATATCATGTAAGTCATACATTGTTTTTTCCTCACTAATCTAAGTTAATATTTAAAATTTCAAGAATTCGATTAAAATCTTCAATGTTGCTATAATCGATTTCAATCTTACCTTTGCCTTGTTTGGCGCCTTCTTTAACGATAACTTTAGTACCAAATTTTGCTTGAAGCAAGTCTTCTGTTTGCTTATAAAATGGAGAAAATTCAGATTGTTTTTCCTTTTTTTCTACTTTTGGTTCTGCATGATTAAGTTTTGCGACTAATTGTTCTAACTGCCGCACCGTTAAGTTTTCCGCAATGGTCTTTTTAGCGACATCAACGACCTTATCTTTATCTTTTAAGGCTAATAATGTTCTAGCTTGTCCCATTGATAATTCACCATTTTGCAACATTTGCTTAACTTCATTTGGTAAACCTAATAAACGCAAATAATTAGCGATATATGGACGTGATTTTCCTAAGCGTTCTGAAACTTGCACCTGCGTTAAATTGAGGCGTTCCATCAATGTACTGTAAGCTTGTGCTTCTTCAAGGGGCGTTAAGTCTTCACGTTGTAAGTTTTCTAAAACTGCAATTTCCATCATTTGTTCTTCGTTAAATTCTTTCACAATTGCGGGAATGGTTTCTTTTTTAGCTAACTTAGAAGCCCTAAAACGACGTTCACCGGCAATAATTTCATAACCTAAAACACTTGATTTCCGTACAATAATTGGTTGAAAAACCCCCGACTTTTGGATTGAATCTGCAAGTTCTTGTAAGGCTTGTTCATCAAATACTTTTCGTGGTTGATATGGATTAGGACGAATTTCATCTAAACGAATTTCCGTTACCTTGCTTGGATCATCTTGTACTTCTTGCGCGAAATCTTGAAATAAAGCATCGATTCCTCGTCCAAGACCTTTAGTTCCTTTATTCATGAGCTCTTAATACCTCCTTAGTTAAGGATTGATATTCTTGAGCACCGCGAGATTTAGGATCATAGTCAATAATTGACAATCCATGACTTGGTGCCTCTGATAAGCGAACGTTTCTAGGAATAACCGTTGTGTAAACTTTATCTTTAAAGAATTTCTTCACTTCAGCCACAACTTGTTGTCCTAAGTTGGTTCTTGCATCTAACATTGTCATTAAGACTCCTTCAATTTGAAGGTTAGGATTGAAGTGTTTTTGAACCAAATGAATCGTATTCATCAATTGGCTCAACCCTTCCAAAGCATAATATTCGCTTTGAACCGGAATTAAAATTGAATCACTTGCTGTAAAAGCATTGATTGTTAATAAGCCTAATGAAGGTGGACAATCAATGATAATAAAATCATACTCTGCTTTAACTTCTTGTAAGGCAGCATATAATTTCTTTTCGCGTGCCATTTGAGCTGTTAATTCAATTTCTGCCCCCGCTAACTGAATTGTTGCAGGGACAACATCTAGATTTTCTTTTTCTGATTTCATGATTGCTTGACGAATTGGTAATTCGTTGACAATAACATCATATACATCATTTTGAATTGCGCTTTTACGAATTCCAATCCCACTGGTTGCGTTTCCTTGCGCATCAGTATCAACAAGTAAGACTTTTTTTCCAAAATCAGCTAAACATGCCCCCAAGTTTACACTGGTTGTTGTTTTTCCAACGCCACCTTTTTGGTTAGCAATGGCAATCACTGTTCCCATAATTAATCCCCCTTCTTAATTATTCAACTGGCTGTTTATTAGGTGTTCCCGGTTTTCTTGGATATTTCTTTGGTGTGTCATCAATTTTTGCAATAACTACAATATGACGTTCGTCATCTCCAACTGGAAGATTAACTTGGGTATCAGAGATTAATTCTCCCCCCATCACTTTAATTGCTTTATTAGCGACTTCAAGTTCGTCTTGCGTTTTTTGAGCTTTTAACGCAATAAAACGACCCCCGACTTTTGCTAAAGGCAAGCACAATTCAGTCAATACCGACATTCTAGCCACCGCTCTCGCAGTTACCACGTCATATTTTTGGCGATGAACACTTTTTTTACCGCCAAATTCTTCGGCACGAGCATGATGGAAATGAACTTTTTTTAAGCCTAATTTTCCAACTAATTCTTGTAAAAATTTAATTCGTTTATTTAATGAATCCACAATCGATACTTCTAATTGTGGAAAAACAATTTTAACGGGAAGACTAGGAAAACCTGCTCCTGCCCCCACATCACATAAGGTTAATTCTTCTGTTTGTAAATCTTTAACAGTTAATGCAAGTAATAATGAATCATAGAAATGCTTTAAATACACTTCTTTTTCATCAGTAATTGCAGTTAAATTTAAATTCTTATTAGTTTCAACAAGAAATTCATAATAAGTCGCAAATTGTTGCATTTGTTCATCACTTAACTCAATTCCTTGCTTAGCTAATGCTTGACGAAATTCTTCTGGCGTCATAGAATCCTCCTTAACATTCGTGAAACATACGTGTTTCACATATCATTTTTAGTTTACGTGATTTAAAGATAAAATACAAGAACTACGAAAGAAAAAGCTGGAAAATCTTCCCAGCTTTTTTCATCATTATTCTTTTATATTTATATTAGTTTACAAGAAAAACAAGCTATTTATTGTGGCGAATTCTTAGTCAACTTAAAACTAACCACAAATTCGATTTGCTCATTTGTATTATTCCCTGAAATTTTTCCTTGGAAAATACGCACCACTTCATTAGCCATTGATAATCCGATTCCGTAGCCACTTTTTTCAACACTATGTGATTGATCATCACGATAAAATCGCTCAAAGAAGCGTGACACATTGATTTTCTCACTATTTTTATGCGTATTAGCTACCTTCAAAATTGCGTTTTGACCTAATTTACCTTTAAGAAGACTCACTGTAATCTTTCCGTTATCATCACAATATTTCACAGCGTTATCAATTAAAATATTGACCATTTCTTGTAAGGTGTTTGCTTCTGCTTGGATGAATAAATTAGGGGTAACGTTAAGTTCAAACGTTTTATTTTCAACTTGCGCAATGGTTTGGAAATTTTTAGCTGCCTCCAAGACAATTTTTGAATAATCAATCGGGTGCATTTCAATGCTTTTATTTTCTTCAAATCTAGCAAGAGTCACTAGGCGGCTAATTAAATTATTTAACCGGACAATCTGTTCTTTATTACTCTTTGTCCACTCGGATTCATCACCCATTAATTCTTGCATCTCTGTATTAGCTGAAATTACAGCCAGTGGCGTCTTTAACTCGTGACTGGCATTGGTAATGAATTCTTTTTGTTTTTGATAAGCTCGAATTGTCGGTTTAATCGCTTGTTTTGAAAAGGCACTAATAATTAGCGTAAATACAATCATACTAATAATCCCTAAATATAACCCCAACCGGGTGACCGCCCGCGCATTTTCTAAAATATTACTTTCATCTAATAAAACTAAGATTTTTCCTTCCGGCGTATCTTTTAAACGATATGCAAATCCCGTACGATTATAAATAATATCTCCTGTAACTTCTTTATCAACAATTATTTTCTTAGTTATCTTTTTAATTTCATCTTGCGATAAGGTATTGATATGACGTTTATCAACGGCGATAATTTCACTATTTTTATCTAAAAAAACACTAAAATAGCGATATTGATAAATGCTTTCTGGCGTATATTTGGGTCCTAATCTTTTTTTAGCTTCTTTTCCCGGTAACATTCCGCGGTTTTCTGTTAAAATATCTAGCACATTACTAATTTCATTACGGGCATTAATATAAGTTACTGACACCATGCCCCCAATTACAGTAATTAAGACTAATAATAATGAAAAAGCAGCCATTAAAATAAATTTTTTTCTTAGCCTTTGTATCATTTTAAATCCCTACTTTATTTTTTTGTTAGACAAAATTCCCCATCTTTTTTACCAACAATCTGAATATCGGCATTAATTGCGGCAAGTTTTCCTCTTAAATATGAGATGTAAATCCATACAATCTCGTCATTTTCTTCATCTCCCCAAATTTTTTGCCGAATTTCATGGGTTGATAGTTGCTTATCAGCATTTAACATGAATAACTTCATCAATTCCGTTTCTTTACTTGGGAGGCGAATTGAATTATGACTCACCAATTCTTGTTGATCAGTATCTAGTTTAACACTTCCATATTCTACCAACTTGTGATTATAATCATCTTCTCTACGCTCTTTAGAACGTAAACGTGCTAGAAGTTCTTTTAGTGAAAAGGGCTTTGTCATATAATCATCGGCCCCCGCATCTAGTCCAGTTACTTTATCATCAATTTCTGACATCGCGGTTAGGATAATTACATGCGTACTATCGCCGGTTTTTCGAATTTCTTTCATAGCCTCAATTCCAGTCATTTCAGGCATCATCACATCAAAAATCATCACGTCATAAATATTTTCTTTCGCGGCTTTAACGGCACTTTTGCCATTATTCACAGCATCTACTTGATAACCCACACTCTGCATTGCTTTTTTTAAAACGTGTTGGAGTTGCGGTTCGTCTTCTGCTAATAAGATTTTCATTTTTATCACCTATTTTCTTCAATTAGATTGCGGATAGTTTGCATACTAATATCACATGAGGCTAATTCATCTGCCGTTCGTTTTAGTTCTTTTGTAATTTGTTCTGGATTTTTTATGTCATGCTTGTACTTCATTCGATGCTCCAAGCTAGCCCACGAATCCATCGCAATCGTTCGTAACTGAATTTCAACAAAATACTGTCCGGGATTATTGCCATCAATATCTTCAAAGGGCACTTTAACTTTTAAAATTAAGTGGTACGAACGATATCCATTAGGCTTAGCGTTTTTGATATAGTCTTTTTCATTAACTATCTCACTCCAAGAAGCTTGTTTAATTAAATCAACAAAAGTATAGATATCATCGATAAAGCCGCAAACTACCCTAATCCCAATTGCATCCTTACATTCTTTTAATGCACTTTTTGTTGTTACAGCATAACCTTTACGTTGACACTTTTCTTCCATGCTTTCAGGTGTTTTTACTCGCGCAATCAGGTGTTCATATAACTTATCATGATGTTTTTCTTTATAGGTTTCATTAATTTGCTTCAGGTAATCCGTTACCTCATTTAAAATTTCCGGTAACACATCCCCATACTTTTCATAGATATTCATATGTATTTCCCCTTTGCTTTTTGTAGATTATACCAACTTATTCTTTAGTTTTTATTAATTTTAAGAAAACATTACTGTTATTTAATAAAATTTTCCCTTTATTGCTTAGCTAATCCGCTGTAAAATGAAAAGAAATCTAATCACAATTAAGAAAGTTGGTATGTTCATGGAAAATAAAATCGAAGCAATCATCTTATTTGCAAAACAAAAATTAGCCGCTGATAAAACTGGACACAATATGGATCATCTTACCCGCGTGGCTAACATGAGTCAAAAACTTTCTTCTCACTATCATGTCAACGAATTCATCACCATTAGTGCTGCATACTTACATGATGTCATTGACGATAAACTTGTTAGTGATCCCAAAGAGGCTTTAGCTGATATCAATAATTTTTTAATTCAACTCGAAATTGACAAAAATACAATTAATCAAATCATTGAAATCATCACCCACATGTCATATTCCAGTACATTAGAACATGATTATCCTCTCAGTTTAGAAGGTCAAATCGTTCAAGATGCTGATTGGCTTGATGCTATTGGCGCAGTTGGAATTATGCGTGCCATTTATTTTGGCGGTCATCATGGAATTACGATTTATGATCCAACAATCAATCCTCGAACTAATATGACTAAAAAAGATATTCGTGATTTTAGTCGCGAAACGGTCATTAATCACTTCTATGAAAAACTACTCTTAATTAAAGACAAGCTTAATACTAAGGAAGCCAAAAAAATCGCCGCTCATCGTCAAGAAATAATGCTACAGTTTCTTAATGATTTCAAATCTGAATGGGACGCACAATCTTAAAAAATATTTTTAATTTTTTTAAATAGTAATCTAAAAAAATACTTCTTTGCTAATTCAGCATTTCCTTTTTTCTAAATCGTAATAATAACTATATACCCTCCCAAAGCCTTGTTGACAAGGCTTTTTTTATCCCTTATTATTTAAAAAGTAATCATTACTATATAAAAAGGTGGAATAAATCTACATGAATTTAAAAAATAAAGTTCTATTAACATTCGTAGCTATGGGAGCTAGCTTAGCTTTAGGTTCTCCTGCAGCTTTTGCTAAAGACATTAATGTTGTAACTTCAACAGACTTTTATGGTGAAGTTGCCCAAGCGGTTTTAGGCAAACATGGTAAGGTAACATCAATTATTTCAAGTCCAAATGTTGATCCGCACGATTACGAACCCACAACTAAAACAGCTAAGACCGTTTCTAAAGCCGATATTGTACTTTATAACGGTTTAGGATACGATACTTGGATTGAAAAATTAGGTGGTAAAAAGCAAATTGATATCGCTAGTGACGTGATGCACGCTAAAGATGGTGATAATGAACACCTTTGGTACAATTCAAAGACAATGGCTAAAACTGCAACTTACTTAGCAAATCAATACGGTAAAATTGATCCTAAAAACAAAGCTGAGTTCAAGAAAAATGCTGCTAATTATGAAAAAAAATTAACAAAATTAAGCACAACACTTGCTCAAATCAAGAAAAATAGCGATAATAAAAAGGTTGCTGTAAGTGAACCAGTTTTCGAATATGCTTTAGATGACATGGGGTATTCAATTGCTAATGATCATTTTGCCAAGGCAATCGAAGATGGCGGCGATCCTTCATTTAGCGACATTAAAAAGCTCCAAGATGATATTAAGAAAAAGAAGATCGTCTTTTTTGTTAATAACACTCAAGCTGACAGCAAGGTTATCAAAAATTTAGTTGATCTTTGCAAGAAAAATAACGTTCCTGTCGTTAATGTAACAGAAACTCTTCCTGCAAAACAAAACTACATCTCTTGGATGCAATCAGAATATAATCAAGTATTAAAAATTCAAGAAAATTAGGAAGTAATTATGGAAAATATTATCTCAGTTAACGGCCTAGATATTGATTTACCTGACCGTCGTTTATTTGAGAATTTAGCCTTTGATATTCCTAAGGGTGCTTTGACCGTTATTACCGGCGAAAATGGTGTCGGTAAAACAACATTGGTCAAGCACCTTTTGCGTGATTTAAAGACAAATTCCCACAGACATTTTATTAACTTTTCAATTAAACGTGACGAAGCATTTTATATGCCTCAAATTCGCAATATTGATGACGATTATCCTTTGGCTATCAAGGATTTTGTGGCCTTAGGATTTAAACATCGTATTCTTCCATGGAATAGTAAAAAAATGAATACAACTTTAGAACAAACTCTCATGGAAACTCGTTTAATTGGACTAAAAAATAATCCTCTTGGAAAAGCATCTGGTGGCGAAAAGCAACGTGCTTATCTCGCACAAGCTTTATGTTTTGATCCTAAGTTATTAATTTTAGATGAAGCTACGGCTAATTTAGATATCTCATCTAAACATGAATTGCTTCAACTTTTAAAGAAGTTGATGAAAAAGCATGATATCACAGTTCTTTTTATTACTCATGATAATGAATTAATTGAAGAATATGCTGATTACGAGCTTCATTTGGCAAACCGGTCAGGAAAATTAATAAAAAAGGAGGCTAAATTCCATGTTTAGTTACGATTTTATGCGCTACGCCTTTATCGCCGGCATATTCATTGCTTTAATCTGCAGTGTCATGGGAGTTTTTGTCGTTGCGCGTCAAACTTCATTTTTTACACACACTCTCTCTGAAATTGGATTTTCAGGGGCTGCTTTTGGGGTTTTCGCTGGAATTGCGCCGTTAACTGGAATGTTAATTTTTACCTTTCTTTCTGCTATTTTTATTGGAATTTCAGGTGAAAGAGTTGGCCGAAGAGAAGCTTCAATTTCTGTTTTCTCTGGTTTATTTTTAGGATTAGGAATCTTATTTCTATCACTTTCAGATAAACAAGCTAGCTATGCCACTAGCATTTTATTTGGAAGCATCGTTGGAATTAACGCGCAAAATCTTTTAGAATTAATTATTTTAAGTGTGATTTTACTTGTTATTTCAACAATTCTTTTCCGCAAGCTCGCATATAACTCATTTGATTCTCAAGGAGCTGATTATAATCAACGTTTTAATCAACTCTATTCCATTATTTTCTTAGTTTTATTAGCATTAACAATTAGTATTACGGCTCAGATTATCGGCTCATTGTTAATCTTTGTTCTCCTAACAATTCCGGCTTCAGCTGCGAAATACTTTGGTAGAACTATCGGGAAAATGATTGGCATTACCTTTTTCTTCGTTTTAAGTGGTATTTGGATTGGTTTGTACTTTAGTTATTTAACTAATCTACCTGTTAGTTTTTTCATTACCATTATCGAAGGAATTTATTACGCGGCTGCGTTAATTAAAGATCATCATTCAAATTCAAAATTATAAAAAAAAGCAAGAAAAGATTAAGTAATAATCTTTTCTTGCTTCTTTATTTTATGTTATAGTATTTGCGTTAGGGGTAGGATTTTTTACGTTAATGACCAACGGAACGGAATGTGAACGCTGGTAGAAAGAGTAATCTGCGTTTTAAATCCGCATTCACCAAAAAATTATTCTTTATGGTGCTTGCTTTCCTTTCAAATTTTTTAAGGAGATTCAAGGATTATGACATTTTTAACTTGGAAAAGCCCAAAGCTTACTATTCGTGTAATTACTTTGGCAGCACTGCTAATTTCATTAAATGTAGTGCTAGATAAAATTTCAGTAGGTTCAGATAATCTAGTCAAACTTTCATTAGGATTTATTGGAACTGCTTTAATTGGTTATTTTTTAGGCCCATGGCTTGGTGGAATTGCAATGGTAGTTACTGATTTAATTAGTAATACTATTTTAGCAACTTCGGGCAACTTCTTTTTAGGTTTTACTTTTTCAGCCTTTATTTCCGGAGTTATTGCCGGATCAATTTTATATGAGCAAAAACTTTCTTTAGGGCGCGCATTTGTTTATGAATTTATTCAAATTCTTATCACCAATGCAATTTTCACTACTTTATGGATCAATCTACTTTATCATACACCTTTTGATAAATTACTACTTGTCCGTATGCCTAAAGAGTTAATCTCATGGCCAATCGAATCTATTGTTGTTTTCTTGGTTTTAACTGCAGTTAAGAAAACGAACTTAAAGCTAACCAATACTAATCGATATTAATAACTATAACAAAAAACAACCCGTGATAATCTTCGGTTTACAATCGCTGAATTATCACGGGTATTTATTTAAATTGAATTTTTATTTCATTAATCTTTTAACTTCGCTTTGTAATTTTGGAACTACATCCTTTTCAAACCAGGGATTTTTTTTAAGCCAGATTTGATTTCTTGGTGACGGATGAACTAATGGAAAATATCGTGGCAAGTATTCCTGGTAATTTTTAACGACATCGGTTAATTTATCCTTAGTTTTTAAATTTAAATATTCTCTAACGGCATAACTTCCCACTAAAATTATCAATTCAACTTGCGGCATTAATTCTAATAAGCGTGGATGCCATTTTGCAGCGAATTTTTTTCTTGGTGGTAAATCCCCTGATTTCCCTTTTCCCGGAAAATAAAAATCCATCGGCATAATTGCAATCTTCTTGGAATGATAAAATTCCTCATCGCTAACTCCCATCCACTTTCTTAAGCGTTGACCACTCGGATCATTCCAAACAATTCTCGTATCTTGCGCCTTTTTTCCCGGTGCTTGGCCAATAATCAAAATTTTAGCCTCTTTGCTTGCATAATACAGCGGATCAATTCCAGCGTTTGTATAGTCAATATTTTGCACATCTGATTTTATTTGCCGAAAGATTTCTTCAAATTGATTTTCCATTCCTCACACCCACTTTTCTCACTAAATTAATAAAGTTTTACCCTCATTTTAACACTTAACAAAAGATATCCAAAAAAGATTGTGCACTTGACTACTCCATGATATTTTTGTAATATTGATGTAACTTTAAAACTAGTAATACTAGGCTTAGTGAATATTTTTACATCAATCAGCCTTGATG
Source organism: Ligilactobacillus hayakitensis DSM 18933 = JCM 14209 (assembly GCF_000615845.1). Classification (GTDB taxonomy): domain Bacteria; phylum Bacillota; class Bacilli; order Lactobacillales; family Lactobacillaceae; genus Ligilactobacillus; species Ligilactobacillus hayakitensis. The sequence continues at coordinate 12,164 of NZ_BAML01000002.1, read as the reverse complement.
TTATCACATTTAATTTTTTATAATTAAATTTTTCTTAATTTTCGGATTATGTTACAAAAAAAGGTGATTTGTAACATTTTCTCTAACTTTTTGAAACATAAAAAATGTACAATAAGGTTAGTCAATTATTAGATTTTAAACGTTATTTTATAGTTCATTAATAAAGGAGTGACTTACTTGAAACAAACAGCACAGAAGTTGTTAGTTGGTACAGTGGGTGCTGCAGGGGTTCTTTTTGCATCAAGTACTGCCGCTAATGCTGACTCTACAACACACAAAGTCAAACAAAACGAAACTGTCGACTCAATCGCTAAAAAATATGGTGTCTCAGTTGACGCTATCGAAAGCGCAAATAACATCGACAAAAACTCACACTTAATTTATGTAGATCAAACTTTAAACATCCCTTCAGCAAGTAAAACTGCTAGCTCAAAGGGCTCTGAAAAAGTTTATGTAGTTAAAGCCGGTGATTCTTTATCAAAAATTGCTGAAGAAAATAACATGACTTTAGCTGAATTACTTCAACTTAACAATTTAAGTGAAGAAAGTGTAATTTTAGTTGGTCAAGAATTAAAATTATCTGCTGATGCAGTCGTTACTAACCCTGTTTCTGATAACACTCAAAGTAACTACACTGTACAATCAGGTGACTCTCTTTACACAATTTCACAACAATTTGATGTTCCAGTTGAACAAATTCGTGATAACAACAATGTAGCTACTTCAGTTACACCAGGTCAAGATTTAGTAATCAATCAACCTGCTGCTCAAGTTAGTGAAAGTACACCTGCTCAAACACAAGCAGTTGCTCCTCAAGCAACTACTGATGCTACACAAGTGCAAACACAAACTTCAGTTGCAACTCCATCAGCAACTCCTGCTCAAACAGAAGTTCAAGTTCAACCAGAAGCTCAACCAACTGTAACAGTTGATACAACTGCAGCTACACAAAGCTACCAAGTTCCAGCTCAAGAAACTGCTGAAACTACTGCAGCAGCTACATCTGTTGAACAATCAGCTTACGTTGCTCCTACTACTCAAAGTACACAACAAGTTGAAACTCAAACTGCTGCTCCTCAAGTTGAACAAACAACATATTCAGCACCTCAACAAAGTGCTCCTGTTCAACAAGAAACTCAAGCACAAACACAACAAGCTGAAACTCAAACTGAACAACAAACTACACAAAACGTTGAAACAACTCAACAACAAACTACACAAAACGTTGAAGCAACTCAACAACAAACTACTACAAACAACCAAAACAACGGTTCTGTTACAGGTAGCCAAATTGTTGCAACCGCTCAACAATACATTGGGGTTCCTTATGTATGGGGTGGATCAACTCCTGCTGGATTTGACTGCTCAGGTTTAGTTCAATATGTATACGCCCAAAACGGTATCGACTTACCACGTGTTACATATACTCAAGAAAATGCTGGTACAGTTATTCCTGTATCTCAAGCACAAGCTGGGGACTTATACTTCTGGGGTGCTAAAGGTTCAACTTACCACGTAGCTATCGCAACAGATAGTAACGGTAACTACATCCAAGCTCCAGAACCAGGTCAAAGTGTTAAGACTAGTAACGTTTCTTGGTACGCACCATCATTTGCAATGCAAGTACCAGGCGTTAATGGTTAATAAAATTCCAAAAACGATAGGAAATTTCCTGTCGTTTTTTTATTTATCTTTATATCAAAAAAATAAATTGAATAGTTCGATTCTTCTTGATAATATGTTAGAGGTAACTATAATAACAGTAGGAAATAACATTAGTGAGAGAAGAGATAAACAATGGAATTTAAAAATAAAGTCCGCCTTTGTATTGGAATTGGCATTTGCGCACTCTTAGTGGGGGCATTTTCGCTTTACTATCAACGGACTCATTTTAATCCTCATACAAGCATCAATGGAATTAACGTTGGCGGATTAACAAATAAAGAAGCTTTAGTTAGGCTACAAAAGGCATCTGTTGATAAAAAAATATACTATCACAACCAATTAATTTTTGAAAAAGACAATGTTAACATGGGAATTACCCAAGCCGATCAAGCTGAAATTGATGCAATTTTAAAAAGACAGTTTAAAATTTTTAACGTTAATGCGACCCAGAACTTTACCCTTTCTCCTAAAAATCCAACGATTGATAAAAAAGAAATGGATAATGTCATTTTTGAATTTGTTAAAAAAGAAAATTTAACTAAGACTCAGCCTAAAAATGCTTATGCGCTTTTGAAAGATGGCAAAGTTTCTGTAGTTCCAGCCAAACAAGGTACTGCTTTAGATGAAAACAAAATGGTTAACCAAGTTAATTTAGCAGCTGGTATCCCCATTGTTAAATTAAAAGCTATTAAAGCCGTCCCTCTTTTAGCAAATTCAAAAGCGGTTGCGCTTCAAAAAGCTAAGCTAAAAGCATTAAACAATCGTTTGCTTACATATAAAGTTCAAAATACAACTTACCACTTTAGCGCTAAGCAAATAATTAAAGAAGCTACGTTTATTGATAATAAGTATCAGATTGATGCTAGTAAAATAGATGATAAGCTTGATCAAATTAATCATCAAAAAGCTACACTTGATAAATCATATTCTTTTAGAACTCCTGATAATAAAATGATTACTGTCACAAATGAATCCTATGGGTGGCTCTAGATAAAAATAAAGTTCATCAAACTTTGACTAATGCTTTAATCGATAATAAAAAAGAAGTATCCGCCAAAAATAATTTAACTGGTAAAGGATATAGTCAAGATGGAACTGGGTATGATTTTCATGTTCATCACGGTTTAGGGAAAAATTATATCGCTGTCTCGATTAAAAACCAAAGAGCCTGGGTTTATCGTAATAATAAGATCGTCAAAGTCGCAGACGTTGTTACTGGAACTCATAGTACTAACAGTGATACTCCTAAAGGGGTTTTTTATATTATGTATAAACAACAACACGTTACGCTTCGGGGAAAAAGAACTAACGGGCAAGAATATGCCAGCCCTGTTGATTACTGGGCCCCATTCACGGTTGATGGTTGTGGCTTTCATGATGCTAGCTGGCGTACAAAATGGGACAAAAAACAATATCTTACTAGCGGATCTTTAGGGTGTGTTAATCTCCAACCTAAAGACGCCGGTGACATTTATAATAATATTGATCAACATGAACCAGTTGTTATCTTCTAATAAAAAGGCCGACTCAATCGAGTCGACCTTTTTTATATTAGGCTTCCATAATTACAAACCCATATTGGGTTAATTCAGAAGTCTCATCCTTAATATTTTGTCCAATAATTAATTTTGCGTGATTTGGCAAGACAAATTTAATGCTTGCATAGCCAAAATTAAATAAAGCAAATACCTTACGCTTATCATCTTTTCGAATAAAGCTCAAATATGAATAAGTATCACTTACTTGCCCCCAATTAAAACTTCCTTCACTAAGAAGTTTAGCATTTTGTAAACGGAAATTATTTAAGACACGAATAAAACGCATCATCTTTTCATCTTCAACATCTTCATCAAAAAACATGGTTCCTCGATTTTCAGGAACTTCATGCCCTAGCATGCCAATTTCAGTTCCATATGTAAGTAAAGGCATCCCTTTTTGCAAATACATAAACGCAATCACAGCACGAACTAGCGCCTTATCTTGCCGGCAACGGGTTAAAATTCGGGGTGAATCTAAATCATCCATACTATTTAACATCGTCATCCATTGTTGATCTGTATAATATAGTAATTGCTGGCTAAATTGTTGTTTAAATTCATTTACCTTGATTTCTTGATCTTGAGTAAATTGTAGAAGTAATTCGCGTAAAGCATGGTTAAACTTTCCATCCGCAACTTCATAAGTTTCTTTTTCTAGACTTACTTTTGAATCTTGTCCTACTAAATAGAAATCTGGATTTAGTTGATGAACTTCTTTTTGGAGTAATTGAACAAATTCTTTTTCTAATTCTGCGAAATTTTCTAACTTAATCGCATCAATTTTAAAATGCTTTACCCAATATTTCACTACATCTAAGAAGTAATTTTGAACTTCTTTATTTTTTAGATTTAACGTTGGAAAATGAGGATTATTCAAGCTAAATTTATAATTTGCATGTAGCGTTTGAGTAGTGTCAGTATATCTGGGCGGAAAACCTTTAATCATAAACCAATCTTTATATTGAGATTCTTCCCCATTTTCAAGAACATCGCGCCATTGTCTAGAAACATCACTTAAAAAAGCAAAGTTCATTTCCAACATAATTCTCATTCCACGTTGATGCATATTATCAACTAAATATTTAAACGTATCTTTATTTCCAAAGTTATGCGCTAAACTATAATAATCATTAACGGGATTCTTAAAAGCTCCTTGCCCTTCAAAAATTGAAGATAACACTAAGCCATTTGTTCCAATTCCTTGAAGGTAATCTAATTTTCCAAGAATTCCTTGTAAATCTCCTCCAAAAGTTGATTGTTCATTAAATTCTTTTTCGTTCCACTCTTTGGTATCAGGTAAATTCAAATACTTATCGCCATCAAAGAAACGATCAACTTGAATTTGATACCAAATAGTTTTGTTTGCCCAACTAGGAACATATTGAACATAGCGCTTATTACGCGTTGGAATTAAAAATCCATGGGGATAATTAATATTGTTTTCGCTTGCTGGGAGTATTCTTTGTGTATCATAAAAAATAACTTCGCCGTGTAGATCTGTAACTTTAAAAATATATTGGGCAGCGTTATCGCCTAATTTCAAATCCATTGTCCAATAATCATGAAATTTCGTTACAAATGAACGTTCTAACATAATTTCTTGATGTGGCCATGGAGTATTATCACTTGCATGACGTAATGGACCAATTAAGACAGTTACATCTACTAAATCATTTCGCTTCGCACGAAAACGGAGGTGAAGCAAATCTTTCTTTTTGTAAAAAGCCATCTCGCTTGTTGCGCGATGTAATAATGCAGCTTTATCCATTTTTGATTCCGTCCTTTAATTTATTCTTATCTTTATTATAGTTAATACACATAAAAAAAATAGTATTAGATACAAAATATCTAACACTATTTTTTCACAAATTATTTTAGAATTCTATTTTTCTTCAGCTGGCTTAAATTGAACGCCAATTGCGTCTTCACCATGCTTAACTGTTCCGTCAACAAGACGTTGAACATCTTTTTGCATCATTGTATTTGTTACAATAACCATTACTGTATCATCGTAACCGGCTTTTTGAATTGCATCCATATCTGCAGTTCCTAATTTATCGCCTTTTTTAACCTTATCTCCTGCTTTTACGAAAGATTCAAAACCTTTACCTTCCATTTGAACAGTATCAATACCGATGTGAATTAACACTTCTGTTCCATCTTCAGCAACAAGACCATAAGCATGTTTTGTTGGATATGCAACTGTTAATTCCCCGTCAACTGGTGAGTAAATTGTGTTATCACTTGGCTTAATAGCAATTCCTTTACCCATTGCTTCAGTTGAAAATACAGGATCATTTACACTTGTTAATGCAACTGCTTGACCATCAACTGGTGCTACTACGATACTATCTGCATCTTGAACATTCATGTCAGCTTCAAAAGCAGGTTGTACTGGTGTTGCTGTTTGTGTTGTTTCTTGAGCAACTACTTCTTGTGGCATGTGACCTTTACCGTAAACATATGTGATTGCAAATGTAACAGCAAAACTGATTAATTCAGCTACAAGGTACATTGGAATTGATTTAGGATAAATTGATAAGAATCCTAAGAAACCAGCTGAACCCATTGAAGCAGCGATTACTTTTGTTAAACCGGCAAATGCTGCAGCAACCCCTGATCCAACTAAAGCACAGAAGAATGGGAATTTGTATTTCAAGTTAACCCCAAACAATGCTGGCTCAGTAATTCCAAGTAAAGCTGAAACCCCAGCTGAAGATGAAAGACCCTTCATCTTCTTATCTTTAGTTAAGAAGTAAATAGCAAATGTTGCTGCCCCTTGAGCAACGTTAGCCATTGATGCAGTAACAAAGATAAAGTCCCCTGCACCATGTCCTTGGCTAAATGCTGTAACTAATTGAGTTTCAATAGCAGGGAAACTTTGGTGTAAACCAGTCATAACAATTGCTGAATATGTTAACCCAAAGACACCCATGCCGACAAAGCTTGTTGTGTCATATAACCAAACAATTCCGTTTGTAATTGCATCTGAGACAAACTTCAAAACAGGACCAATAACTGTAAATGTTAAAAATCCAGTAATCATTACTGAAAGTAATGGTGTAAATGTGAAGTCAACTGCTGATGGTAGCCATTTGTGGAATCTCTTTTCCAAAAAGGCTAAAACATAAATTGCAGCTAAAACTGGAATAACTTGGTATGTGTAACTGGTTTGAGATACGTGGAAACCAAAGATATCCCAATACTTAGTAGCACCACCTAAATCTGGGGTTGTCATAATCATCCCGATTGCAGCTCCCAAGAATTGGTTAGCCCCAAAACGCTTAGCAGCTGAAATAGCAACTAAAATTGGCATAAACATAAATGGTGCTGCGGACATCAATTGAATCATGTCAGATAAACCTTTAATTACAGGTGACATTGAAACAATTGACTTAGGTCCAAACAATCCTGGTTGTGTAAAGAAATTGTTTAAAGCCATTAACAAACCACCAGCAACTAAAGCTGGAATAATTGGAACAAAAATATCAGATAATAGCTTAATAAATGCCATCACTGGGTTGGTCTTTTGACCTTTAGCAGCGATTTCTTTAAGGTCTTCTGTAGAAACTTCAGATAACCCTGTAGCTTTAATCAATTCATCATAAACAAAATTAACATCCCCAGGTCCAATAATAACTTGATATTGACCATTTTGTTTAAATGTCCCCTTTACACCCTCATTGGAATCAAGAGCAGCTTGATCAACTTTGTTATCATCTTTTAGTACTAAACGTAAACGTGTAGCACAGTGAGCGGCAGCGACTAGATTATCGCGTCCGACAGCTTCGATAACTTCACTTGCGACTTTCTTGTAATCCATGAATATTCACTTCCTTTTTCACTTAATCGTTTTGAAAACGTTTTATCTATATATATAATATCGTATTTACATAATATGTCAATCGTTTATCATAAAAATATACGATATTTTTCAATTTCATTTTTGAAAACGCCTATTCTGAAATTTACCGGATTTTTCATATTTTTCTACCGGCCAAACCCCATTATATCCGCTATTTAATAACATTTACTCATATGGCATTCGATTGACACGTCTAACTTTATTCGCTAAAATAATAGATTATAAGAATACGTTTACATTAAGGAGGTTCATCTTTATGGAATGGACAACTGAAAAAAGATATAAAAAATATTCTGAATGGACAGCAGAAGAATTACTTGATTTACAAGCACAAGCTACTAAATCAGATTATCAATTAAGTTATCACGTACGCCCACAATCAGGTTTACTTAACGATCCTAATGGATTTTCATATTTTAACGGCGAATATAATCTTTTCTATCAAGCATTTCCTTTTGGAGCTGCGCATGGATTAAAATCATGGTTCCACCTTACTTCAAAAGATTTAGTTCACTGGAAAAATATGGGTCTTGCCGTTAAGCCAGATACAAAATTCGATAGTCATGGAGCCTACTCTGGTTCTGCTCACGTAATTGGCGATGAACTTTTCCTCATGTATACCGGTAACCACCGTGATGAAAACTGGGAACGTCATACATATCAAATCGGCGCTAAAATGGACAAAAACTACAATATCACTAAACTTGAAAAACCAATGATTGAAAAACCTGATCACGTGACTGAACATTTCCGTGATCCACAACTTATCAAGTTTAATGACATGTATTACGCTATTATCGGAGCTCAAGATGCTAAAACTAAGACTGGTAAAATTTCATTATTCCGTTCAAAAGACCTAAAAAAATGGCAAGACTTAGGCTATGTTGATTTTTCAAATGATGAAATGGGCTACATGATTGAATGTCCTAATCTTGTTTTTGTTGATGAAATTCCTGTTTTAATTTTCTGCCCTCAAGGATTAGATAAAAATATTACTAACTACCAAAATATTTACCCTAACATGTACATGCTAGGTGAACAAATGCGCTTTAATAAAGCTAAATTTATTACTAACCAAGAAAAACCACTTAATTTAGATGATGGTTTCGATGTTTATGCTACTCAAGCATTCAACGCTCCTAATGGAAAAGCTTATGCAATTTCTTGGGTTGGTTTACCTGATATTAGCTACCCAACTGATGCTGAAAATTGGGCAAATTGCATGAGCCAAGTCAAAGAACTTCATGTTAAAGAAGGTGTCTTGTATCAACAACCGGTTCCTGCAATGGCTTCATTAAGAAAAAACGGAACTCCACTTCGTGTTGAAAAAACTTTAGATACTCATCAAACTTTAATGCAAGATGCTTCACAAAATTATGAACTTAAATTAGATATTGAAGCTAACCAAGAAGGTGAATTATACTTCGCTGCTAATAATAATCTTTCTGCTGGAATTAAGATTAGCTTTTCAACTAAAGATGATGCTTACCTTACTGTTAATCGCTCACAAGCTGGAATTGCTTTTGATCAAGAACATGGTGAAACAAGAACCATTAAGTTAGACGCTAACCAACGTTTATCAATCGATCTTTTTGTTGATCATTCACTTGCTGAAATGTTCATTAACAACGGTAAGAACACAATGACTTTCCGTTATTTTGCACCAAAAGAAAATACTAAGCTTGCCATTGCATCAGATGGTGAATTAAACTTCACAGGTACTCATTGGATTATGGAAAAATAATCTATTAAGGAGAGATTTTATGCGAGCAAAATTAAGTGATGTTGCTAAAAAAGCCGGGGTTTCTCCAACTACTGTTTCTCGTGTAATCAACAATTATGGCTATATCTCTGACAAAACACGAAAAAAAGTTGAAATCGCGATGGATGAACTTAACTATCAACCTAATTCTTTAGCGCGTTCCCTTCACGGAAAAAAGACGAATCTAATTGGTTTAATTTTCCCTGGAGTTTCGAATCCATTTTTTGGAGAATTAGTGGAAAAAATTGAAAATCGTCTTTTTGATGCGGGCTACAAAGTTATTTTGTGCAATGCGGCTTATAATATCGAAAAGGAACGTTCCTACCTTAAAATGTTATTAGCTAATCAAGTTGATGGCATCATCGCCGGCGCTCATAACTTAGGTATTAAAGAATATCAAGATGCTGACCTTCCAATTGTCTCATTTGACCGGAAACAATCAGATAACGTGCCCATTGTTAGTTCTGATAACTATCATGGAGGTGTCCTCGCCACTCAAGCATTATTTGATGCTGGATGCCGCAAAATTTATTTTATTGGAAATCCTGACAAAAATGGAAATCCGACTGATGAACGGTTATTAGGATATCAAGATACTGTTAAAAAATTACAGCTTGAACCTCATATTCACCCTGTCTCATTTTCTGAAACTCCAATGTTAAAGGAAATTACAATTAAACAACTTTTATTGGAACATGATGTTGACGGAATTGTTTGTTCAGATGATTTAACAGCGCTTTTGGTCATGCAAGTTGCTAAAAGTATTAACTTAAAGATTCCGGATGATTTAAAAATAACTGGCTTTGATGGAACAAAATTCATTCAAGAATATCATCCTGAATTATCAACGGTTGTTCAACCGATTGATGATATTTCTATTTTATTAGTTAAACTTCTAGAACAACGTATCAATCATCCAGAAGAACCTTTTAACCCCGAGCCATATATTCTACCAGTCAAATTCCTACGTTCAAAAACAATTGAATAATAAAAAAGCTGAGAAACTTTCTCAGCTTTTTTTATTCCAATCCGAACATACCTTTTAATCTAGTAAGTATATTACTTTCAGATTTTTTAGTTTCGACTTTTTTAATTTCTTTTTGCTCCTCTTTTTTCACTAGAGCCTGCTTAGAAGCAATCACATCAATATCAACTAAATATTCCATCGTTGATTGATCACCATAAATTACAACCATTGTTGCAGTTAATTTTTGTACTTTACTTGTATCCGGATCTATCTTCCATTCAAAAATCGTACTTCCTGGAAGTAATGCCACATTTTTTACCGCTTCTTTAGCAAGAATATTTTTACCTTGTTCAACAATTAATGGCTTAACTTCAACTACATATTGGTCTTTCATTAATCGATTATCAACAAGTATTTTTTCTTGGATATCTTCTTGATCATTAATGTTATCTTGAGCTTTAACATTAACATTAACTTCAACGTTATCAACTGTTTGATCAGCAAATAAAACTTCCACATCAAAAGTTAATTTTTGATTAGCCCGTAACATTGTAGGTAGTGGGGTCAACAACTGCTTTTCAGTGATATAACCTTCTGGAACTAAAACATTGTCCAAAATCATATCTTCTGTAATCGTTTGATCAACTTTAACTTCTAATGTACCTCCAATTGCCTTTTCCCGATTTAATAACGCTTTATATTGAACTACGATGTCTTCATTTGTAAAATCAGGGGTTACTACAATTTCTGGGATACTTGTTGGTGTAACTTCAAATCCTTCAAAATTATTAACTAATAATTCATTAAAGACAACTTCATTGGGTTGCCATTTTCCCCACTCTTGCCAAGTTACTTCTGCTGTCACCAGATTAACTTTAGCTTGACGATATCTTATAAATTCTGCATTTTGTTGCAAAGGTTGCGGTAAATCAAAGAACGTTCTACTATCTGCTTTATACGTAATTCGACGATGCTTTTTAACTACCTGTTTGAAATTAGCTTCATCCATTAATGATTCATCAATCATTGGACTTTCTTCATCATTTTCCCGTAATCGTTCTGCCTTTAAGATTGGTTCAGTAATTGTTTTAATATCTTGATCAACAATAATTTGGAATATTTGCTTCCCAATGTTTTCTTTGAAAGTAATACCATCTTTCCAATTACTTTGCCCTTCAAGATAACGATAACCTAACTTATTTAACTCAATTAACGCTGTATTTAAATTAAACGGTACCTTACGCCCAGCTTTCCCAAAGAAAGAGTATGCCATAATAATACCATTGGTTCTAATATCAATAACCCGGACGGTAACACCATTTTCATCGTCATGATAAATCGCATCCACCGCAATGTCACTATCTTCCACCCTTACTTGTTGGGCGCCAATAATATCTGTTTTAGGTTTCCAATCTTCAAAAACTGGCATCTTATATTCTTCAAAGGTTAATACCTCGGGGGTAAATTCTCCCCAAGGTTCAAACGTCGCAATTCCAGTTACCATATCAACAATTGCCTTGCGATGCTTTTCAAAAACCACTTCTTGTTTTATCGGATCAACATTTGGCACCTGAATATCTGAATTTGATTTCTTTTCAAAACGGTAATTAATAGTTCGATATATTTCTCTTGTTTGTACAAAATTACTTTGTTCGGCAATGTCATCACCTTTCCAAACGGGTGAATGAATATCGTCTGGTTTAACCATATACCCCAACATTTTAGAATCAGCAATTCTTAAAAGCAAATGCTTCATGTTAATGACAACTGCCTGATTTGCTTCTAAAAATTCCATATCTTCCGTATAATTTGTAGCATCGAGGACATAACCTTGTTTTTGATACGCATGTAATATCTTATCAAAATCAATATTCGCTTTTTGTCCTATCATGCCATAATAATTGATTGTTTTTAAAATTTGTGAAGTATTTAAATCAAGTATATTAATACTAATTACACTATTAAATTTATCATACTTAACAGTTTCAATTGTATCGTTGCTATTCCATGCAACTGTTTGGGGAAGAACATAATCACATTCTGGAAGTAGTCCATCAACTTGAGGTACATCAAATCCAGAAAAAACTTTGGGATCTGGCCATACTTTTTGAAGGCTATTCTTAAAATTATCATTATAAAGAGTAAACTGTTTAAATAAGATTGAAGCATCATGCTGTGGTGCCACTTGTGTGCCGTCCATTGCTTCAAAACTTATTATCTGACGTACTTCTTGTTCCATTTTTTTCTTCCTTTCCTTGCATAATTCATATACTATGATACCATTAGTTAGCGTTTTTAGAAATCTCGACCTAAAAAATTATTATTTTATACAAAAAAAGACTAGGAAATCCCTAGTCTTAATAAAAT